>DAOMBL010000131.1:0-8326 GCA_035427325.1 Casimicrobiaceae bacterium | reverse complement strand
CGACGCACTTCATCGCATCGCCACGGACCCCGTCGGGCTGAAGCCCGACCCACAGCGAATTGCCGCATCCTGTCGGGCTGAAGCCCAAGCCGTCGGGCTGAAGCCCGACCCACCACTCCGGCTACAGACCTGCGGCGATGCGGGCGCGCACAGCGTCGCGGCCGACGAGTTCGAGCACGGCGTCGAGCGACGGGGTCTGGGTCGTTCCGGCCACGAGCATCCGCAGCGGCATGAAGAGTTGCGGCGGCTTGAGGCCGTGCTTCTTCGCTTCGGAGTTGAGCCGCCCACCGATCGCCTCGCGCGTCCACGGCAGGTCCGAGAACGCTTCGGCGACCGCGGCCACGGCGGCCCGGTTCTGGTCGGTGAGATGCTCGGCGACCTTGTCGCGCGACGGGTGCGGCGTCGCGTAGAAATAGTGCGCGGCGTCGGCCATCTCGGCGAGCGTGCGGACCCGGTCGCGCAGGAGCGCCGCAACCTTCCCGGGGTCGGGGCCCGCGGCTACGTCGAGGCCGGCGCGCTCGAGGTACGGGCCAAGCCGCGCACCCAGTTCGTCGGCACCCATGCGCTTCATGTGCTCCTGGTTCAGCCACTGGAGCTTGTCGGTGTTGAAGCGCGAAGGCGCCGGATTGATGGCATCGAGTTCGAACCAGGAAACGAAGTCCGCAGGCGAGAACACCTCGTCGTCACCGTGCGCGAAGCCCAGCCGCGCGAGGAAGTTCACCATCGCCTCGGGCAGGTATCCGGCGGCCTCGTATTCCATCACCGACACCGCGCCGTGACGCTTGGAGAGCTTCTGGCCGTCCTCGCCCAGCACGGTCGGCACGTGGGCGAAGACCGGCGGTTCGTGGCCGAGGGCACGGAAGATGTTGATCTGGCGCGGGGTGTTGTTCACGTGGTCGTCGCCCCGGATCACGTGGGTGATCCGCATGTCGAGGTCGTCGACGACGACGCAGAAGTTGTACGTCGGCGTGCCGTCGGCGCGCGCGATCACCAGGTCGTCGAGTTCCGCGTTGGAGAACGCGATCCGGCCCTTCACCCGGTCGTCCCAGGCCACGACGCCATCGTCCGGATTGCGGAAGCGGACGACCGGCGCCACACCCGCGGGCGGAACGAGCCCGCGCGCCTTCGCGTTCTCCGGCCGCCAGCGGCCGTCGTAGCGCGGTTTCCGGCCTTCCGCCATCTGGCGCTCGCGCAGCGCCTCCAGTTCGCCGGGCGACATCCAGCAGCGATACGCGAGCCCGCGCGCGAGCATGTCGTCGATGACCGAACGATAGCGATCCATCCGCTGCATCTGGTAGTACGGGCCTTCGTCGCAGTCGAGCCCGAGCCAGTCCATCGCATCGAGGATGGCCTTGACTGCTTCCGGCGTCGAACGCGCCACGTCCGTGTCCTCGATGCGCAGGACGAACGTCCCGCCATGCCGGCGCGCGTAGGCCCACGAGAAGAGCGCGGTACGCGCGCCGCCCAGGTGCAGGTAGCCGGTGGGACTCGGGGCGAATCGGGTGCGAACGTCGGTCATCGGGGACAGGGATCGGGGGAACGTGCGGGGCCGGCGGAGCGCGATTCTACGCCGACCCCGGTTGACGCCAGTCCCGGTGCCGGACAGCGGAAGCCGGTCGGAACACTCTGATTCTCATGGAAGTCGTCCTCGTGGCACGCGCGCTCGGGTCGCAACGCACCAGAATGGAGCGCCAAAATGCCCCATATTGGGGCGCACAGCGCACACCGCGAATCCATGGAACCCCCGGATGCGGTTTACTCCCCTCCCCCCCTGTGCTTTAATCATGACTCCTGTCTGGGTTCGCGGGGCGTTTAGCTCAGTGGTAGAGCACTGCCTTCACACGGCAGGGGTCGCTGGTTCGAACCCAGCAATGCCCACCACATCGAACCGAGGGGTTATGCGCAAAGCGTAACCCCTTTTTTTTTTGCCGGCGGCCGGCCCGCATCGACCGGTTGTGCTCGAGCGTCGAACGCGGACGGCGACGCCAATCGGATCGTACGCATGCCCGACACTTCCCTTGCCGCCTGCATCTTCGACGCCTACGGCACGCTGTTCGACGTGCACAGCGTCTCGACGCGCGCAGAGGCGCTCGCTCCCGGCCACGGCGCGGACCTGGCGCGGCGCTGGCGCGCGAAGCAACTCGAATACACGTGGCTCGCGGGCCTCATGGCGTCCGAACGCTACGCGCGACCCGACTTCCGGTCGGTCACCGCCATGGCGCTCGACTGGGCGCTGGCGTCGCTGGTCCTGCCGCTCGACGCGGACGCGCGCGCCGTACTCCTGGCCGAGTACGACCGGCTCGCGCCCTACCCCGATGCGCTGGAGAGCCTCGCGGCGCTGGCACCGCGCCCGCGCTGGATCCTGTCGAACGGCACCCGGGCGATGCTCGAACCGCTGGTCCGCGCGTCGGGACTTTCCGCGCAACTCGACGGCGTGATGTCCGTCGACGAGGTGGAAAGCTACAAGCCGGCGCCATCCGTCTACGCCCTCGCGAGCCGCAGGTTGCGGCTCCCGCCCGAGCGCATCGCGTTCGTGTCGGCGAACGCCTGGGACGCGGCAGGCGCGGCAGCCTGCGGCTTCACGGCGTTCTGGATCAACCGCGAAGGCGTGCCCGCCGAACGCCACGCGCCCGCGCCCGCGTGCACCGTCGGCTCGCTCGCCGAGGTCGCCACCCTTCTGAACGCCCGGCCCGCCCCACACCGCGTCGCACGGCCTCCGGTCAGGTCCGCGAAGCGGCGCGCGGGGCCGACGGCCGGACCGAGGCGACGGCGCGCCTGATCGCCTCGATCGCCTTCGGGCGCGGGAAGCTCTTGCGGCAAGCCACGGCGATCCGGCGCGTCGGGACCGGCTTCGCGAACGGCACGCTCACCACGAGCTGGCTGTGGTAGCGCGGCGTCAGCGCGTCGCGCGGCAACACCGACACGCCCAATCCGGATGCGACCATGTTGCGGACGGTCTCGAGCGAGTTGGTGCGCGCGGTCGGCACGTCCTGGCGGTTGAGTTCCGGACAGGCGTCGAGGACCTGGTCGCGGAAGCAGTGGCCGACGTTCAGCAGGATCGCGTGCTCGGCGGCGAGTTCGTCGGGATGGACCGACTTGCGCTTCGCCCACTTGTGGGTCGAGGGCACGACGACCTGGAACGGTTCCTCGTAGAGGAATTCGCTCTGCACGCCGGGCGGAGCGAACGGCAGCGCCACGATCGCCGCGTCGAGCCGGCCGCTCTTGAGTTCGGTCTCCAGCACCTCGGTCAGGTTCTCCTCCAGCTCGAGCGGCATCGAAGGCGCGAGGTCGTGGAGCGCGGGCACGAGATCCGGCAGCAGGTAGGGCGCCACCGTGTAGATGACACCGAGCTTCAGCGGCCCGCTCAACTGGTCGCGCCCAGCCTGCGCGATCGCGCGTATCCGCGACGCCTCCTCGAGGACGCGCTGCGCCTGCTCGACCACCCGCTCGCCGACCGGGGTGACGCTCACCTCGGACTTGCCCCGCTCGAAGAGCTGCGCGCCCAGCTCGTCCTCGAGCTTCTGTATCGCGACCGACAGCGCGGGCTGGCTGACGAAGCACTTGGTCGCCGCGCGCCCGAAACTGCGCTCCTGGGCGACCGCGACGATGTAGCGGAGTTCGTTCAGCGTCATGCTCGTCTCGACGCGACGTACCGCGAGAACGCCGCCCCCGTCTCCGGGTGCTTCAGGCCGTAGTCGAGCGTGGCCTCGAGGTAGCCCAGGCGGCTGCCGCAGTCGTAGCGGCGACCCTCGAACGCGTAGGCCAGCACCTTCTGGTCGGTGCACAGCCTCGCGATCGCGTCGGTCAGCTGGATCTCGCCGCCCGCGCCCGGCTCCATCGAGCGGAGGTGCTCGAAGATGCGCGGCGAGAGCACGTAGCGCCCGACGACACCCAGCCGGGACGAGGTCGCGCCCGGCTTCGGCTTCTCGACGATGCGTTCGACCGGCGCGAACCCGCCCGCCAGGGTGCCGGCCTCGACGATCCCGTAGCTCTGCACCTCCTCCGGCGCCACCGCCATCACGCCGACCACCGAGGCATCCTCGCGCGCCGCGACATCGACCATCTGTTTCATCACCGGTACGCGCGCGTCGATCAGGTCGTCGGCGAGGAACACCGCGAACGGCTCGTCGTCGATCACCGGCTCCGCGCACAGCACCGCGTGCCCGAGTCCCAGCGCTTCGGTCTGCCGGATGTAGATGCAGTTGATGCCGGCGGGCGTGGCCGACTGCACCTGCTCGAGCAGGCGGGTCTTGTTGCGCAGCGCGAGCTCGGTTTCGAGTTCGTAGGCCTTGTCGAAGTGATCCTCGATCGCCCGCTTGTTGCGCCCGGTGATGAAGATCATGTCGGTGATCCCTGCCGCCGCCGCCTCCTCGACCGCGAACTGGATCAGCGGCTTGTCGACGATCGGCAGCATCTCCTTGGGGCTCGCCTTGGTGACCGGCAGGAACCGGCTGCCCAGCCCGGCCACCGGAAACACGGCCTTGCGTATCCTTCTCATCGCTTCCCCTTCTCCGCGATCAGCGCCTTCAACCCGTCCTCGTCCAGCACCGGTATGCCGAGTTCCTCGGCACGGGCGAGCTTGCTGCCCGCGTCGGTGCCCGCCACGACGTAGCTCGTCTTCGCCGACACGCTGCCGGCCGCCTTGCCTCCGGCGCTCTCGATCAACGCCTTCGCTTCGTCGCGGCTCATCGACGGGAGCGTTCCGGTGAGGACGAGCGTCAGGCCCGCGAGCGGCCCGGCGGCCGTCCGCGGAGTCGGCGCGTGCTCCGTCCAGTGCACGCCGGCCGCGCGCAGCCGTTCGATGCCTTCCCGGTTGTGCGCCTCGCCGAAGAAACGCTCGATGCTCTCCGCCAGGACCGGTCCGACGTCGGTCACCTCGAGGAGCGAAGCGCGATCCGCGTCCATCAGCGCGTCGAGGCTCCCGAAGTGCCGCGCGAGGTCGCGCGCGGTCGATTCGCCGACGTGCCGGATGCCCAGCGCGTAGACGAACCGCTGGAGCGTCGTCGATCGGCTCCGCCCGATCGACGCGACGAGATTGCCCGCGCTGCGGTCGGCCATGCGGTCCAGCGCGGCGAGCTTCGCGACGCCGAGCGTGTAGAGGTCGGCCGGCGTGCGGACGATGCCGCCGTCCACGAGCTGCTCGACGAGCTTCTCGCCCAGCCCCTCGATGTCGAGCGCGCGCCGGCTCGCGAAGTGCAGCAGCGACGCCTTGCGCTGCGCCGGGCAGACGAGACCGCCGGTGCAGCGCGCGATCGCCTCGCCTTCGAGCCGCACCACGGCGGAGCCGCACTCGGGGCAGGTCGCGGGCATCGCGAAAGGTTCCGTCGACGGCGGTCGACGCTCCGCGAGCACCCGCACGACCTCCGGAATCACGTCCCCCGCGCGCCGCACGACCACCGCGTCGCCGACGCGCACGTCCTTGCGACGGACCTCGTCCTCGTTGTGCAGCGTCGCGTTGGTCACGGTGACGCCACCGACGAACACCGGCTTCAACCGCGCGACTGGCGTGATGGCCCCGGTTCGACCGACCTGGACGTCGATGCCCAGCACTTCGGTGATGGCTTCCTCGGCCGGGAACTTGTGGGCCAGGGCGAACCTCGGCGCCCGCGACACGAAGCCGAGCGTGCCCTGCTGGACGAAGTCGTCGACCTTGTAGACGACGCCGTCGATGTCGAACGGCAGCGCCGCCCGGCGCTCGCCCATCTGCCGATAGTAGGCGAGGAGACCCTCGACGCCCTCCACCGTCGCCCGCTCGCGGGTGACCGGAAACCCCAGCGACGCGATCCAGTCCATCAGCGCGCCGTGCGCGGCGATGCCGGACGGCAGGTGCGGTTCGACTTCGCCGACGCCGTAGGCCTGGACCGCGAGCCTTCGCGACGCCGTTACCGAGGCATCGAGCTGGCGCAGGCCGCCCGCCGCGGCGTTGCGCGGATTCGCGTAGACCTTCTCGTCCCGCGCAGCCTGCGCCTCGTTCAGCCGCCGGAAGGCCTCCTTCGGCATCACGACCTCGCCGCGCACCTCGAGACGCGCCGGCGCGCCCGCGGGCAGCGCGAGCGGGATCGAGCGGATCGTGCGCAGGTTCGCCGTGACGTTCTCGCCGGTCGTGCCGTCGCCGCGCGTCGCCCCGACGACGAGCGCGCCCCGCTGGTAGACCAGGCTGATCGCGAGGCCGTCGAACTTGGGCTCGCATGCGTAGCGAATCCGGTCGACGCCGAGCGACTCGCGGACGCGCCGGTCGAACGCCACGGCCTCGTCGTCGGTGAACGCGTTGTTGAGCGACAGCATCGGCACCCGGTGGGTGACCGCCTCGAACGCCTCGGACGCGGCGCCCGCGACCCGCTGCGTCGGCGAATCCGCGCTCGCGAGCGAGGGGTGCTCCGCCTCGAGCTTCGCGAGTTCGCGCATCCAGCCGTCGTACTCGGCGTCCGACACGTCGGGCGCGTCGAGTTCGTAGTACTTGCGATCGGCGTCGACGATGGCTTCACGCAACGCCTGCGCGCGCTCGCGTGCCGCGGCGATCGCGCCGCGTTCCGGGGCGGTGCGCGCAGCGGCCATGGCCGTTCGTCAGGCGGCGAAGAGCTTGTGCGCGCGCGGGCTGCCGGGATCGATCTGCGCTCGCGCGAGAAGCTCGCTCGCCTGGGTCACCTGCGTGCGGATCGCCGCGAGCGCGGCATCGGTGAGCGGACGCTGGTTGTCGTCGACGAGTTCGCCGCCCAGCGTCTGCGCCATGCGCTTCGCGGCCAGCTTGAGCTGGTCGAAGGCGCGCGGCGGATCCCCCACCCTGGGCACGTCGAGCACCAGCACGACCCCGGGAAACGACGAAACGCGCATCGCGTCGGCGGTGAACGGCTCGCCCTTCGCGTCCTGCAACGTGTAGAGCACCGCGCCGGTCTCCTCCTGCACGCATTCGAAGCGGCCGGTCGGCGCGAGCCTGAAGCCCGCGGCCTCGGCGACGCCGCGCAGCTTCGTGCCCGGTATCGCCGAGCCATCGCCCTTCTGGATCGTGAGGCCGACCTGCATGTCGAGTTCCGCGCACAGGCGATCGAGTTCCTCGGCGCGCACCGCCTCGTCCTCGGCGGTGGCGGCCGACCACGCGGCCGGCAGCTGGGGCGCCAGTTCGGCGATCACCTGGTGGAACGCCTCGATCTGGGCGCGCGTCGCCCCGCCATTGCGATCGGCGAGCAGCAGGCACGCCGCGAACTCTCCGAACTCGCCGGGCGTGTCGCCGGTCACCCGCTGCCAGGCCGCAGCCGCGTCGCGCCGTCCGAACCAGCGC
This sequence comes from Casimicrobiaceae bacterium, assembly GCA_035427325.1. Lineage (GTDB taxonomy): Bacteria > Pseudomonadota > Gammaproteobacteria > Burkholderiales > Casimicrobiaceae > VBCG01. The sequence continues at coordinate 1,050 of DAOMBL010000131.1, read as the reverse complement.
AGCGGCTTGCCCAGTCGCGCGTGCAGTCCGGCGGCCAGGGCGCCGACGGCGACGGGCCTCGCGGGTTGCAGCGTGACCACGCTCTCGATCTCGGGGTCCGGCTGCGGATGCGTACCTTGCGCGGCCGGCGGATCGGACATCGAGCTGCGCGTGATCGGCACCGCCAGAGGGTCGTCGTCGGCAGGCGAGCCGTCGATCGACTCGGTGGCCTCCATCGGAATCTCGAAGCGTTCACCGCCCGCCTGCACCGGGGAATTCGGCCCCGTCGCGGGGCCCCGTCCATCCGCCAGCGTCGGTTCGACGCGCCCGTCGCCGCGCGGTCCCGGCGAGGGCCGCATCGGCGCTACGAGGCGTCCCCGGGCCCTGCGCAGTTGCCAGGCGTTGTACGCGAGGACGCCGACGACGAGCAGCAGGCCTGCAACGATGAGGCCGATCTGGAGCGTGGAGAGCCGCATGGACGTCACCGGACGCGAGAGGCGCTCCGATTATAGCCCCGCCTCTGGCGATAACCGGCGGGTGCCGACCATCAGGCCGCCTGCGGCGCCCGGGTCGCGAAGTCGATGGCGTCGGCGATGTCGACCGCGACGACGCGCGAGATGCCCGGTTCCTGCATGGTGATCCCGATCAGCTGGTTCGCGATCTCCATCGTGATCTTGTTGTGCGAGATGAACAGGAACTGGGTCTCGCCCGACATGTCGCGCACCAGCCGGCAGAACCGCTCGGTATTGGGATCGTCGAGCGGCGCATCGACCTCGTCCAGCAGGCAGAACGGCGCCGGATTGATCTGGAACAGCGCGAACACCAGCGAGGTCGCGGTGAGCGCCTTCTCGCCGCCCGACAGCAGGTGGATCGAACTGTTGCGCTTGCCGGGCGGCTGGGCGAACACCTGCACGCCCGAGTCGAGGATCTCCTCGCCGGTCAGCACCAGCCGCGCCTGTCCGCCGCCGAAGAGCGCCGGGAACAGCTTGCCGAAATTCGCGTTGACCACATCGAAGGTCTGCTGCAGCAGCGCGCGCGACTCCCGGTCGATCTGCCGGATCGCCGATTCCA
>DAOMBL010000130.1:8146-8348 GCA_035427325.1 Casimicrobiaceae bacterium | reverse complement strand
GGGTTGTGGGTCGGCCTTCAGGCCGACGGCAGGAGACAGGAGTCAGAGGACAGAGGACAGCCGCGGCAGCGATTCCCGGGGCGGCGCATCGAGCGCCGGGGAGCGTCTCTTGTGGTTCGGCCTTCAGGCCGACGCATTCCATCCGCATCCCCTCATAGCCCGTCGGGCTGAAGCCCAATCTGTCGGGCTGACGCCCAAGCTG
>DAOMBL010000130.1:0-8046 GCA_035427325.1 Casimicrobiaceae bacterium | reverse complement strand
TCGGGCTGAAGCCCAAGCTGTCGGGCTGAAGCCCAAGCTGTCGGGCTGAAGCCCAAGCTGTCGGGCTGAAGCCCAGGCTGTCGGGCTGAAGCCCGACCCACAAGGCGGAACGTCGATCGGCACTGCTCCGCATGATTGCCGCATCCCAGGTGCTGTACGCTTCGTGCTTCGCAGCGTCCTCCCATGGCGATCCAGACCGACTCTGAGATCCACGCCGGCATCTGCGTGTTCCGCGCACGCGGAAGCTGCACGCTCGTCGAAGCCGTGGACATGGTCTCCGATTCCCTCAAGTACTGCCGAAGCCGGGCGCTCTCGCGGCTCCTCATCGACGCGACCGGCCTCGAGGGCGTCGCGACGCCCTCGCTGGTCGATCGCTTCCTCGCCGTCGAGGAATGGGCGCGTACCGCCGGAGGCATGGTCGTGGCCGCCCTCGTCGTCGAAGACCGCCTCATCCACGCGGACAAGTTCGGCGTTCGGGTCGCTGCCGACCTCGGATTGACTGCCGACGTGTTCACCGACGAGACGCAGGCGCGGGCGTGGCTCGCGACGATCGCATGAGGCGGTTCGTCCTCGGATTCGTCGGCGTGGTCGCGGGCTACGCGATCGGTGCCCTCGCCGGATACGCCCTCCTCGCTGCGCTGTCGACCAACACGCACGACGGGGCGCTCGAGGCGAGCATGACCGCGGCGTTCGTCGCCGGACCGATCGGTGCGCTCATCGGCCTCGTCGCAGGCGTCGCAATCGGCGGCCGGAAGCCCTTGGCGTAAGCGCACCGGCGGATACGGCTCCGGTCCGGAGCGCGCCTCGCCACAACGCCGGACGCCCGAACGCATGTTCGATGCGTGGCGATGTCGATACTCGGGCGGCTGGTTCGTCGTGCGGGTGGAGCCCGGCCGATTGGCGGCCGGGCCGCTGGACCCCGGGAGAGACCTCATGCGTTTCATGGTCATCGTCAAGGCAACGAAGGAATCGGAAGCCGGGCAGATGCCCGATCAGCATCTGCTCGCCGACATGGGCCGGTTCAATGAAGAACTCGTCAAGGCGGGCGTGATGCTCGCGGGTGAAGGACTGCATCCGAGTTCGAAGGGCGCGCGCGTCCGATTCGAAGGCAGGACGCGCACCGTCGTCGACGGCCCGTTCGCGGAAACCAAGGAACTGATCGCGGGTTTCTGGCTCTGGCAGGTGAAATCGAAGGAGGAAGCGATCGAGTGGGTGAAACGCTGCCCCAACCCGTTCCACGGGCCCTCCGAGATCGAGCTTCGTCAGGTGTTCGAGCCCGAGGACTTCGGCGCCGAGTTCACGCCTGAACTGCGCGAGCAGGAGGAACGCCTGCGCGCCGAAGTGTCCGCCCGCGCGAACCGATCGAACTGAGGGAGACGACGATGAGGGTCCAGAGCTACCTGTTCCTCGACGGACGCTGCGAAGAAGCGCTCGGGTTCTACCGGCGCGCGCTCGACGCGGAAGTGACGATGATGATGCGCAACCGCGAGAGCCCCGATCCGCACCCGCCCGGCATGCTGCCGCCCGGCAGCGAGGACAAGATCATGCATGCGGAATTCCGGGTCGGCGACACCGTGATCATGGCTTCCGACGGCCTGTGCAGCGGCAAGGCGCAGTTCACGGGCTTCTCGCTCGCGATCACCGTCGCGGACGATGCGACCGCGAAGCAGCGCTTCGACGCGCTCGCGGAGGGCGGTGCGGTGCAGATGCCGCTCGGTCCGACCTTCTTCGCGACGAGCTTCGGCATGGTGCAGGACCGGTTCGGCATCGGCTGGATGGTGCTGGCGCCGAAGGCATGAACGACGGGCGCAAGGGCTGCCGTTCGCGCGCCGCGCCGCGACGCGGGAGCCGGCGTGCGCTCCCGAAGGCGCGCCCCGCGTGAGCGCGACCGTCACGCATCGCGCGATCGAGGCGGTCTGGCGCATCGAATCGGCGAAGATCATCGCGGTGCTCGCACGCATGCTCCGCGACGTGGGCCTCGCCGAGGAACTCGCGCAGGACGCGTTGATCGCGGCCCTGGAAGCCTGGCCGGAGAACGGCGTACCGGACAACCCGGCGGCCTGGCTCACCGCCACCGCGAAGCGCCGCGCGCTCGACGAACTCCGCCGCCGCAAGCTCCTCGATCGCAAGCACGAGGAACTCGCGCACGAACTCGAACTCGACCAGGAACTCGCCGACCGCCGCGCGGTGGCAATGCGCGACGAGGCCATCGAGGACGACCTGTTGCGGCTCATGTTCGTCGCCTGCCACCCGCTGCTCTCGCCGGAGGCGCGCGTCGCGCTGACGCTCAGGCTCCTGGGCGGGCTCGCGACCGACGAGATCGCCCGCGCGTTCCTCGTGCCGGAGGCCACGATCGCGCAGCGCATCGTGCGGGCGAAGCGCACGCTCTCGGAAGCGCGCGTGCCCTTCGAGGTCCCCGCCGGCGCGGAACTCGCGCCACGTCTCGCCTCCGTGCTGGAGGTGGTCTACCTGATCTTCAACGAGGGTTACGCTGCCACGGCGGGCGAGCACTGGATGCGGCCACAGCTCTGCGAGGAGGCGCTGCGGCTCGGCCGGATCCTCGCCGAACTCGTCCCGCACGAGGCCGAGGTGCACGGCCTCGTGGCGCTGATGGAGATCCAGGCTTCGCGGCTGCGCGCGCGCACCGACCCGGGTGGCGAACCCGTCCTCCTCCTCGACCAGGACCGCGCCCGCTGGGATCGCCTGCTGATCGGGCGCGGGCTCGCCTCGCTCGAGCGTGCCGAAAGACGCGGCCGCGCGCTCGGACGCTACGGGCTGCAGGCGGCCATCGCGGCCTGTCACGCGCGCGCGCCCACCGCCGGGGAGACCGACTGGGCGCGCATCGCCGCGCTCTACGATGCGCTCGCGCAACTGGCACCCTCGCCGGTCGTCGAACTCAATCGGGCGGTCGCAGTGTCGATGGCGTTCGGTCCCGCAGCGGGCCTCGAGATCGTCGATGCGCTCTCCGACGAGCCCGCACTCATCGGCTACCACCTGCTGCAGAGCGTGCGCGGCGACCTGCTGGAGAAACTCGGCCGCCACGACGAGGCGCGCGTCGCGTTCGAACGCGCCGCCGCGCTCACGCGCAACGCGAAGGAGCGCGGCCTCCTCGCGCAGCGGGCCACCCGGTGCGCGGAGCGCGGATCGGTCCGGACGAGCGTCGACGGGGGAAGCGATGGGACGTGACGACGGCGCAACCGCGTCGACGTTGTCCGCATGGTCTTCGCCGGTCGTCGACGTGCGCATGCTCGGGCCGTCCGACCTGCGGCTCCTCGCGGGCGCGCCCGTCGATCTGGCGGGCGGCGTTGCGGATCCGACGCTCGCGCTGGCGATCCTCGCGGATCCGCGCCGCTACGTCGTCGCCGGCATGGCCGGCGGCCGGATCGTGGGCATCGGTTCGGCGGCCCGGGCCGAGCGCGGGCGCACGCTCGTCATTCACGGCGTCGTCGTTGCCCATCCGCACAGGAGGCGGGGGCTGGGTGCACGGCTCCTCGCCACGCTGCTCGAGCACGCGCGTGCCAGCGGATGCCGCGACGCGTGCATCGACGTCGAACGCGAAGACGCCGCGCTCCGGGCCCTGTGCGCACGCGCGGGCGGAAACGAGCGCCCGGATCCGATCGTGCGCGTCGCGTTCGCGCTGCGCTGAGGGTGTCGCGCCGTACCGGCCACACGGATCCGGGTCGGCGCGCGCGATTCCGGCTTGACCCGTGCCCCGTCCGACCGCGATCATTCGTCCGTGGACGCGCACGCGCGGAACCCGTGGCCATGACACGCACCACGCTCTTCGGAACCGAATTGCCGATCGTGCAGGCACCGATGGCCGGGGCACAGGCTGCGGCGATGGCGATCGCCGTCTCGAACGCGGGCGGACTGGGCTCGCTGCCCTGTGCGCTGCTGTCGCGCGAATCGCTGCGCGAGGAACTCGCGGCGCTGCGCGAGGGCACGTCGAAGCCGTTCAGCGTGAACTTCTTCTGCCACGCAGCGCCCGTGCCTGACCCGGCGCGCGAGGCGGCGTGGCGCGCGAGGCTCGCGCCCTATTACGCCGAGTTCGACATCGACCCGACGACGATCTCCGCCGGCGCCGGCCGCGCGGCGTTCGATGCGGCGGCGGCCGACACGCTCGAATCCGCACGTCCGGCCGTCGTGAGCTTCCATTTCGGACTGCCGCACGCCGGTCTCCTGGCGCGCGTGAAGTCCTGGGGCTCGAAGGTGCTCTCGTCGGCGACGACCGTGGACGAGGCGCGATGGCTCGAGGCACACGGCGTCGACGCGATCATCGCCCAAGGGGTCGAGGCGGGCGGACACCGCGGGATGTTCCTCACCGACGACCTCACGACGCAGGTCGGAACGTTCGCGTTCCTGCCGCAGGTCGTGCGCGCGGTCCGGGTCCCGGTGATCGCCGCGGGCGGCATCGCGGACGCACGCGGCGTCGCTGCCGCGCTCTCCCTTGGCGCCGCCGCCGTCCAGGTCGGCACGACCTACCTGCGTTCGCCCGAATCGCTGACGAGCGCGATCCATCGCGCGGCGCTCGCGAGCGAGGCTTCCCGGCACACCGCGCTCACCAACCTGTTCACCGGACGACCGGCGCGCGGGATCGTCAATCGCGCGATCCGGGAACTGGGCCCGATGAACGGCGCGGTCCCGGCGTTTCCGCTGGCCACCGGAGCGCTGGCCCCGATACGCGCCCGGGCGGAAGCACGCGGCTCCGGCGATTTCTCCCCGCTGTGGTCGGGACAGAACGTGAGCGGATGCCGCGAAGCGCCGGCCGCGCGCATCACGCGGGAACTGGCCGGTGTCGCGTAGCGGCGTTCGTCGCGGCACCCTCGCCGCGAGCGCTCATCGGGCGTAGGCTTTCGGTCGTCCGGCGCGACCGATCATGGAGCCGTTCCTCGTCCTCGTCGCCCTGCCCGTCGCCCTCGGCGCGATCGCCGAGGCGACCTTTCGCGACGCGAAGCGCGCGTCGTTCGCCGCCGGCCTGGGCACGGCGATCGCGGTGGCCCTCGCAGTGCACCTGCTCGACCACGACCGCGGCTGGGGCTGGGTCGCCGCGGTGCTGGTGTGGCCGCTGCCGGTAGCGCTCGCGATCGGCACCGTGCTGTTCTGGTACGGCCGCACGACCGCACACGGGCGCCGGCCGCATCAGCGCGCCTGAACAGGCGCGCGTGCCGCAACGTGCGCACGAACGGCGTCATCGCCTGACGCTGCGGCAAGTATTTCATGCTTGTCGCGATTCGCGTCGCCGCTCAGAATGAGTGCACGGCGATGCTGCGCGGCCACGCGCACGGAGGATTCCGATGGGCCTTCGCTTCCTGAAGATAGCGGTCGTCTACCTCTTCATCGGCGCGTCGCTCGGCCTGTACATGGGCATGATCGAGAAATTCACGTTCGCCCCGGTGCACGCGCACCTGCTCCTGCTCGGGTGGGCATCGCTCGCGCTGGCCGGCATCGTCTACCACCTCTATCCGGCCGCGTCGACGACGCGGCTCGCGCACATCCACTTCTGGGCGCACAACCTGCTGCTGCCGCCGTTCATGCTCGCGCTCGGCGTATTCCTCGCCGGACAGAGCGCGGCGGGTCCGTTCGTCGGCGTCCTCGCCATGGCGATGCTCGCCGCGCTCGGATGCTTCGCGCTCAACGTCCTCTGGAACGCGAAGCCGTCCTGATCCGGCCCCGGCGCGGTCCGCCGGGTCCGCCCGTGCCTCGGAAAGCGCCGTCCGGCGCACCCCGGGGACGGTCCCCCAACGTTATGACAGAATCAGGGCGCCGGAGCGCGGGCACCGGCCGATGCACATGCATGCCGCGCCCGCACGGCACACTCCGGACCGGCACGTGGGCAACATTCTCGTCGCGCTGTTCGCCATCCTGCTCTGCCTCGTCAATGCGGTGGTCTGGACGTTCGTCTCGGACATGCCGATCGCCGGGATCGGATGGGTGTTCGCCGCCATGTTCTGCTTCTGGCTGCAGAAGTGGTCGAAGGGCTGATTCCACGCATGCCCGCCCGGCGCGCCCGCGTCCTGCACGGCCCGTCCTGCGAGGTCGCCCGATGCCGGCCTACCTGATCGCCCGCGTCCGCGTCACCGATCCCGAGCGCTACCGCGAATACGTGGCGCTCGCGCCCGAGGCGATCGCCAGGTACGGCGGCCGCTACCTCGTGCGCGGCGGACCGATCACCCCGCTCGAAGGCCCCGAAGAACGCGATCGGATCGTCGTGGTCGAATTCCCGTCGATGGAGCACGCCCGGTCGTTCTGGTCGTCGCCGGAGTACGAGCACGCGAAGACGCGGCGCGCGGGCGCCGCGACGGGACAGTTCCTGCTGGTCGAGGGCTACTCCGGCTGACCGGGCCGCCCCTGCCGGGCCGTGCGGTGACCTTGCGCCGGCGTCGGGAACCTCTATCCTAGTGTTCCGAGTCAGACGTTCCGAAGCGGGGGAACGGAGGGAATCGGCCGCCGCGCACGGCGTTAGGTCGAAGGCGTATCCCGTGATACGCTGAGTTCGGCCGATCCCGCGCGGCATCTGAATCCTCCGCGAACTTGCGAGCGAGATTCTGACTCGGCACACGAGAGTCCGGCGCCCCGTTTCGCATCAGGGCGCCCCAGGCGAGGCACCGATGCGCCGTACCGCGCTCTACAGCCGTTCGACTCCCCGGGATGCCCCGACGCCGGCCTTGACCCCGGCGCAGGCCGCTTCGACACCGCAGGCATCTGTCCCGGCGTCCGGGGCCCCGGATGCAGCGCCCGCGCCTGCGGCCGTTCCGACGGCAGGGGGCGACGGTCGCGCGATCGGGCGCCTGGCACGGCGGCACGAGCGCTGGCTCGCACCCTTCGTGGTGCTCCTGATCGGCGCGCTCGCCTTCGCATGGTGGCAATCGACGCGCCCCGCGGGACGCGCGCTCACGCAGAAGGACATCGACAGCGCGGTGCTGCACACGCTCGCGACGCAGACGCTCCCGTCGCGGGCCGCCAAGGCCTACGCGACGATCGAGCCTTCCGTCGTGAAGGTCGTCGGGACCGGCTATCCGGACGACGGCAAGGGCGCGAAACCGCCGAAGGACGGCGCGAAGAGACCGGGTGCGAAATCCGCGGCGCCCGAAGGGGGCAAGAACGGGAAGCGATCCGACCAGCCGCCGCTGCCCGAGGGCCACCCCGACATCGACAAGGGCGTCGGCATCGGATCGGGTGTGGTCATCGTCGACAACGGGACCATCCTCACCAACCTGCACGTCGTGCTCGGCGCATCGAAGCTCAAGGTCGTCTTCTACGACGGAACCGAGGCCGATGCGAGCGTGATCGGGATCCAGGCCGAGAACGACCTCGCCGTGCTCAAGGCCGCGAAGCTGCCCGACGACCTCAAGCCTGCGGCGCTGCGCTCGACACAGGACCTCGTCCCCGGCGACGAAGTGGTCGCGGTCGGTTTCCCGTTCGGCATCGGTCCGTCGGCCTCCGCCGGGATCATCTCGGGTCTCAAGCGCGAGTACCGGTCGGCGGACGGCAAGCGCTCTCTCACCAACCTGATCCAGTTCGACGCGGCGGCGAATCCGGGCAACTCCGGAGGTCCGCTCGTCACGATGGACGGCGAGGTCATCGGCATCGTGACCGCGATCCTCAACCCGACCGACCAGCGCGTATTCGTCGGCATCGGCTTCGCGGTGCCGATCGAGAACGCCGCCGCGGCTGCGGGCATGTCCCCGTTCTGATGCGCGTTCCGCACGGAACGCGCATCCCGATCCCCGACCGATTCGTTCCGATCCACGCCCGCCCCCCCGAAACAGGACGACCATGACTCCCCCCGACCGCGCGCCACCGACCCATGCACCGCTGACCGAGCGGCTCCTCTACGAGGTCAAGAAAATCGTCGTCGGTCAGGACGCGTTCCTCGAACGCGTGCTGGTCGCGATCCTCGCCCAGGGCCACCTGCTGGTCGAAGGCGTGCCCGGTCTCGCGAAGACCCTCACGGTGAGGACGCTCGCCCGCCCGATCCGCGGCACATTCCGGCGCATCCAGTTCACGCCCGACCTCGTGCCCGCCGACCTGGTCGGCACGCGCATC
>DAOMBL010000129.1:0-8399 GCA_035427325.1 Casimicrobiaceae bacterium | reverse complement strand
GATCGTGAAGCCCTGCTCGTAGAGGAGGTCGCGGATGCGGCGGATCAGGAGGACCTCGTGGTGCTGGTAGTAGCGCCGGTTGCCGCGGCGCTTCACCGGCTTGAGCTGCGCGAATTCCTGCTCCCAGTAGCGGAGCACGTGCGGCTTGACCGCACACAGATCGGACACCTCGCCGATCGTGAAGTACCGCTTCGCCGGAATCGGCGGCAGGTCCGGTCTAGTCCGGCTGAGATCCGACATGGTCGACGCCGTCCACCATGGCCTTGAGCTTCTGGCTGGCGTGGAACGTCACGACGCGCCGCGCCGTGATCGGGATTTCCTCGCCGGTCTTGGGGTTGCGCCCGGGCCGCTGCGGCTTTTCGCGCAACTGGAAGTTGCCGAAGCCCGAGAGCTTGACGCTTTCGCCCGCTTCGAGCGCGATGCGCACCTCCTCGAAGAAGCGCTCGACCATGTCCTTCGCCTCTCGCTTGTTCAAGCCCAGTTGCTCGAACAGGAGATCCGCCAATTCGGCCTTGGTGAGCGTCATCGCGAGTCCACGTGGCGAAGCGTCGCGCCGAATTCGCGGTGGGCGGCGATCGACAGCACCTCCATCGCTCCCTCGATCTCGGCGTCGGTCAAAGTACGTGCAGTATCCTGCATAAGCACAAGAATCGCAACGCTTTTCCGACCGGCCGGCAGTCCGGCACCGCGGTAGAGGTCGAACGGGCGCATCGAGACGACGAACGGCGGTCCGGAACGCCTCAACGCGTCCAGCAGTTCGCCGACCGAGACCGCCTCGTCCACGACCAGCGCCAGGTCGCGGCGGACCATCGGCTGGCGGGAGACCGGCTTGCCGACCGGCACCGGCCGGGCGAGAAGGGCATCGACGGCGAGTTCGAACACGACCGGCGCCGACGCGAGGCCGAAATGGCGGACGAGCCTCGGATGAAGTTCCCCCAGCCAGCCGGCGCCCTGGCCGTCCACCGTCACCGACGCAGAACGGCCCGGGTGGAGCGCCGGATGGGGCGCGGCGGCGGTTGCGACCGGATAGGGCGCCGCGAGGGATTCGAGGTCCGCCTTCACGTCGTGCAGGTCGACCGCGCGCGTCGGCGCGCCCCACTGCTCCGGCAGCGCGCTTCCCCACGCGAGGCCCCCGAGCCGGACCGGCTGGACGAGCCCGCGCTCGTCGTGCCGGAACACCCGGCCGAGTTCGAACACGCGAACGCGGGGCTCGCGCCGGCTCGCGTTCGCGCGCAGGACCTCGAGGAGCCCGGGGAGGAGCGTGGTGCGCATCACGTCGAGTTGCGCGGCGATCGGATTGAGGACCGGGACCGGCGACGCGGCGGGGTCGAGCGCACGCTCGATCCCGGAGGACACGAAGCCGAACGTGACCACCTCGTGCCAGTCGCGCGCGGCCAGCGCGCGGCGCAGCGTGAAGCTCGAGCGCACCGACTCGGGACGCGCGGGCATGTCCTGCGCGTGCGCGCCGGCGACCGCGGGGATCGAGTCGTAGCCACGCACGCGCGCGACTTCCTCGACGTAGTCTTCCTCGATCGCGAGGTCGAAGCGCCAGGAGGGTGGCGTGACCTCGAAGTCGTCGCCCTGGCGCAGGACCGCGACGCCGAGCCGCTCGAGGACGCCCGAGGCCTCGTCCGGAGGTACCGCGACGCCGACGAGCTTCGCGACGCGCGCGCTGCGCACGCGGATCGTGGGTCGCGGCGGCAGGGTGGCGAGCGCGTCGGTCGTCGGACCCGCGCGTCCGCCGCAGATCTCGAGGATCAGCGCGGTCGCACGCTCGATCGCGGCGGGACCGAGCGCGGGATCGACGCCCCGTTCGAAACGGTATCCGGCGTCGCTCTGGAAGCCGAGCCGGCGCATCTTTCCCTGGATGACCGCGGGATCCCAGTACGCGGCCTCCAGATACACCGTGGACGTGTCTGCGGCGATGCCCGAGTGCTCGCCGCCCATGATGCCGGCCAGTCCGAGCGGCTTCTTCTCGTCGCAGACCAGCAGCAGGTCGGGCTCGAGCTTCAGCACGTCGCCGTTGAGGAGCACCAGTTCCTCGCCCGGGCGCGCGAAGCGCACGACGAGCGTGCCGTCGAGGTGGCGAGCGTCGTAGGCGTGCATCGGCTGCCCGAGTTCGAGCATCACGTAGTTGGTGACGTCCACCACCGCGCTGATCGACCGGATGCCGGCGCGCTCGAGCCGGGCGCGCATCCACGCGGGCGTCGGGCGCGACGCGTCGATGCCCTCGATCGTGCGGCCGCCGAAGCGCGGACACGCGACCGGTTCCTCGACGCGCACCGCGCGCTGCTCGCGGATCGCCGGTGCCACGGGAGCGCAGTCGGGGTGCGCGAGCTTCGCTCCCGTGACGGCCGCCACGTCGCGCGCGACGCCGAGCATCGACAGGCAATCGGCGCGGTTCGGCGTGAGCTTCAGCGTGAAGATGGTGTCGTCGAGCGCGAGCGCCTCGCGCAGGTCCGTGCCTGGCGCCAGCGAACCGTCGAGCACGAGGAGGCCGCTCGCGTCGTCGGCGAGGCCGAGTTCCTTCGCCGAACAGAGCATGCCCTGCGAGGCGACACCGCGCACCGTCGCGCGCCGGATCGCGAGGCCGCCCGGCAGCGACGCGCCTTCGAGCGCGCAGGGAACGGTCAACCCCGCCGCGGCGTTGGGCGCGCCGCACACGATCGACAGCCGATCGCGACCGCCCGCGTCCACGGCGCACACGCGCAAGCGGTCGGCGTTGGGGTGCGGTTCGACCGAGACGATGCGTGCGACGACGACACGGTCGAATGCAGGCGCGGCGGGTTCGCGCGCCTCGACCTCGAGGCCGGACATCGTCAGGCGCTCCGCGAGGCCCGCCGTGTCGAGCGGCGGATCGACGAAGGTGCGCAGCCAGGCTTCCGAGACTCTCATCGCCGCCTCACGCGAACTGGCGCAGGAACGCCAGGTCGTTCTCGTAGAACAGGCGCAGGTCGTTCACGCCGTAGCGCAGCATCGCGAGCCGGTCGGGCCCCATGCCGAAGGCGAAGCCCTGCCAGTGCTCGGGATCGATGCCGACCGCGCGCAGCACGTTCGGGTGCACCTGGCCCGCGCCCGCGACCTCGAGCCAGCCGTCGCCGAAACTCATGTCGATCTCGGCCGACGGCTCGGTGAACGGGAAGAACGACGGCCGGAACCGGACCGCGAGGTCGTCGCGCTCGAAGAAGCGGCGCAGGAATCCGGTGATCGTTCCCTTGAGGTCGGCGAAGGTCACGTCGCGATCGATCCACAGGCCCTCGACCTGGTGGAACATCGGCGAGTGCGTCGCGTCGCTGTCGACGCGGTAGACGCGTCCGGGAGCGATGATGCGGATCGGCGGGGCGTGGGTCTCCATCCAGCGCACCTGGATCGGCGAGGTGTGCGTGCGCAGCAGCAGTCCGCCGTCGACGTAGAACGTGTCGTGCATCGAGCGCGCCGGATGGTTCTCCGGCGTGTTGAGCGCGGTGAAATTGTGGAAGTCGTCCTCGATCTCCGGACCGTCGGCGACCTCGAAGCCGAGCGACGCGAACAGCGCCTCGACGCGCTCGAGCGTGAGCGTCAACGGGTGCAACGTGCCGGAGCCCGCGCCGCGGCCCGGAAGCGAAACGTCGACCGCCTCCGCGGCGAGCGCCGCGGCGAGCTTCGCGTCGGCGAGCGCCTCGCGCCTCGCGGCGAGTGCCGCCTCGAGGCGCCCCTTCGCCTCGTTGATGCGCGCACCCGCCTCCTTGCGGGCCTCGGGCGCGAGCGTGCCGAGCGACTTGAGTTCCGCGGTGAGGAGGCCGGCCTTGCCGAGGTAGCGCGCCTTCGCGTTTTCGAGCGCGGCCGGGTCGGGCGAGGCGGAGAAGGCGGCGAGGGCGCCGGAGACGAGCGAATCGAGGTCGGTCATGGCGGAACGGAAGGCGGGGAGCGCGGAATTTCGGGGTGGCGGCGGCGGTGGCGGGGGTCGTGGCTCGTTGCGGTACAGCGCGGCTCGTCGCCTTGCCCGGTCGTGCCTCGCATGCTCCCGGGGGCTGGCCTCCGTTTGTCGACGCGGGGTGCGCCCGGGACGAAAAAAAGGGAGGCTCGTTCGCCTCCCTTCTTTCCCGATGCGCCTTGGTTCCCCGGGGCTCGCTGCGCAAGCCCCGGCCAGGCGGCGCCCTCGGGGCGGCCCGTCGGGCGCCGAAGGTCAGGCCCGCGAGGCTTTGGCCTGTTCGGCGATCTTCGTAAACGCCGGCATGTCGTGGACCGCGAGGTCCGCGAGGACCTTCCGGTCGATCTCGATGCCGCCTTTCTTCAGCCCGTTCATGAACGCGCTGTAGCTCATGCCGAGTTCGCGCGCAGCCGCGTTGATGCGCGCGATCCACAGCGCGCGGAACTCGCGCTTGCGGGTGCGGCGGTCGCGGTACTGGTACTGGCCCGCCTTCATCACCGCCTGCTTGGCGATCTTGAAGACGTTGTTGCGACGGCCGCGGTATCCCTTGGCCTGCGCGATCACCTTCTTGTGGCGGGCGCGCGCGGTGACTCCACGTTTGACGCGAGGCATCGTCGTGCTCCCTTAGGCGTAGGGCAGCATCGCCTTGACCGAGTCCAGGTTCGTCGCATGGATGCCGGCCGGGCCGCGAAGCTGACGCTTGCTCTTGGTGGACTTCTTCGTGAGGATGTGGCGCTTGAAGGCCTGCGAGCGCTTCACCGAACCGCTTCCGCGCACGCGGAAGCGCTTCTTCGCGCCCGACTTGGTCTTCATCTTCGGCATGATGCCGTTCCTTATTTGCTGCCCACGGGGGTGCTCTCCGGCTTCGCGGCCGGGGAGGCTTTCGCGGCCTTCGCCGCACCCGCCTCGGGCTTGTTGGGGTGATTCGCCGCGGGTGCGGGCTTCTGCACCTGCGTCTTCTTCGGGGCCAGCAGCATCACCATCTGCCGGCCTTCGAGCTTCGGAAACTGCTCGACCTGCGAGTACGGCTCGAGGTCGGTCCGGATCTTCTCCAGCAGGCGCACGCCGAACTCCTGGTGCGCCATCTCGCGCCCCCGGAAGCGCATCGTCACCTTGGCCTTGTCCCCCTCGGCGAGGAAGCGCGTCAGGTTGCGCAGCTTGATCCTGTAGTCGCCCTCGTCGGTCCCCGGCCGGAACTTCACTTCCTTGACCTGGATCTGCTTCAGCTTGAGCTTGGCCTCGTGCGCGCGCTTGCTCTCGCGGTACTTGAACTTCCCGTAGTCCATGATGCGGACGACGGGGGGTTCGGCCAGCGGCGCGATCTCGACCAGGTCGACTTCCGCCGCTTCCGCCTTCGCGAGCGCCTCGCTGATGCTGACGATGCCGAGCTGCTCGCCTTCGAGTCCCACGAGCCGCACCTGCGGTGCGGTGATCTCGCGATTGATGCGCTGATGCTTGCTGTCCAGTGTCGATGCTCCGCGTCGAAGAAAAAAACGACCGTGCCCCGTCCGGCGGCGAGAGCGCGATGGCGCTATCGCCGCGCGACGACCTCCGACTGGAGGCGGGCGATCAAGGTCTCGAGCGACATCGTGCCCAGATCCTCGCCGCCGCGGGAACGCACGGCCACCGTCTTGGCCTCCTGCTCCTTGTCGCCGACGATCAGCTGCCAGGGAAGCTTCTGGAGGCTATGTTCCCGTATTTTATAGGTTATTTTCTCGTTCCGCAAATCGGCCCGGACCCGCAGGCCGGAGGCCTTCATCCGGGCCTCGATCTCCCGGGCATAGCCGTCCTGGCGATCGGTGATTGTCAGGACGACCGCCTGGGTCGGCGCGAGCCAGGTCGGGAATGCCCCGGCATGGTGCTCGACCAGGATGCCGATGAACCGTTCGAGCGAGCCGACGATCGCCCGGTGCAACATCACGGGCACCTGACGGGTGTTGTCCTCGGCGACGTATTCGGCGCCGAGGCGCCCGGGAAGCTGGAAATCCACCTGCATCGTGCCGAGTTGCCAGGAGCGGCCGAGCGAGTCCTTCAGGTGGTATTCGATCTTCGGGCCGTAGAACGCCCCCTCGCCGGGGAGTTCGATCCACTCGACCCCGCTCGCCCGGAGCGCCGAGCGCAGGATCGCCTCCGCCCGATCCCACTGCTCGTCGGTGCCGATCCGCGGCACCGGCCGCAGCGCGAGCTTGACCGCGACGTCCTCGAAGCCAAAGGCGCGGTAGACCTCGAGCGCCTGCCGGTGGAAGGCGACGCACTCGTCCTCGACCTGCGACTCCATGCAGAAGATGTGGCCGTCGTCCTGGGTGAACGCGCGGACGCGCATGATCCCGTGCAGCGCGCCCGAGGGCTCGTTGCGGTGGCAGGCCCCGAACTCCCCGTAGCGCAGCGGGAGGTCCTTGTAGCTCCGCAGGCCCGTGTTGAAGATCTGGATGTGCCCCGGGCAGTTCATCGGCTTGATCGCGAAGTCGCGCTTCTCCGACTGGGTCGTGAACATGTTCGCCGTGTAGTTGCCCCAGTGTCCGGAGCGCTCCCACAGCGTGCGGTCCATGATCTGCGGCGTCCGCACCTCGTGGTAGCCGCTCGTCCGGTAGACCCGGCGCATGAACTGCTCGACCTCCTGCCAGATCGTCCAGCCGTTCGGGTGCCAGAACACCATCCCCGGCGCGTCGTCCTGCTGGTGGAAGAGGTCGAGCGCCCGGCCGAGCCTGCGGTGGTCGCGCTTCTCGGCCTCCTCGATGCGCTTCAGATGCGCGTCCAGGTCCTCCTTCCTCGCCCACGCGGTGCCGTAGATGCGCTGGAGCATCTCGTTGCGCGAGTCGCCGCGCCAGTACGCGCCCGCGAGCTTGGTGAGCTTGAAGACCCTGAGCCTTCCGGTCGACGGCACGTGCGGGCCGCGGCACAGGTCGATGAACGCGCCCTCGCGGTAGAGCGAGATCGGTTCGTCGGACGGGATCGAGGCGATGATCTCGGCCTTGTAGTGCTCGCCCATCGCCTCGAAGAACTTCACCGCCTCGTCGCGCGGCATCAGCGAACGGACGACCGGCTCGTCCTTCTTCGCGAGTTCGACCATGCGCTTCTCGATGGCGGCGAGGTCCTCGGGCGTGAAGGGGCGCTCGTAGCTGAAGTCGTAGTAGAAGCCGTCCTCGATCACCGGGCCGATCGTGACCTGCGCCTTCGGGAACAGTTCCTTCACCGCGTAGGCGAGGAGGTGCGCGGTCGAGTGCCGCAGCACCTCGAGGCCCTCGGGGTCACGGTCGGTGACGATCGCGACCGAGGCGGCGCGCTCGACGACGGGCGAGGGGTCGACGAGCTTGCCGTCGATCTTGCCGGCGAGCGCGGCCTTCGCGAGGCCGGGGCCGATCGAGGCGGCGATCTGGGCGATGGAAACCGGCGCGTCGAACCGCTTGACGGCGCCGTCGGGCAATCGGATGTCGGGCATGGCGTATGGCCTCGTTCGGGACGAAAAAAAACGCGGACGGGCCGCGCTCTATCGTGATTCGCGGTCGCATGGCCGCGAAGGAACGGGCTCGCCGGTGGGCTACCTCGGGGAACGACGCGTTCGCGGTGTCATAACCATGTCCCTTTCGTGCCGGCCGGTGTCGGCCGTCTCGCGCATGCGGCAACGGCAGGTAGTCCCCAGGGGACCGAAGCGTGCATTGTACGCCGGTTTGCCCAGGTCTGCAGGCCTCGCGCGCCGGCCCTCAGGCGCCGCCCGCGCGTCCGTCCTGCGCCAGGAACTGGACGCCGGCCTCGCCGCCGTGCCTCGCGCACGCACGATCGATCGCCGCCAGCGCGTCGTCGAGGAACGCGCAATCGAGACCCTGCGACGCCGCCTCGGCGCGCGCGAGCGTCACGTCCTTGCGGAGCATCGCGAGCGTGAAGCTGACCGCGCCTCCGGGTTCGACCATCCGGGTGAGATAGGCGTCGAACAGGAAGCCCGACGCGGTGCCGGTGCCCAGGGCCTCCTTGACCGAGGCGCCCTCGAAGCCGGCGGCGCGCGCGATCGACGCGCCGGTGGCGAGCCCCAGCAGTGTGCCGGCCACGATGGCCTGGTTGACGAGCTTCATGCGGTAACCCGCGCCCGGCCCGCCGCAGGGCACGATGCGCCGGCAGAACGACGCGAGCAGCGGCCGCGCGCGCTCGAGCGAGGCCGCGTCGCCGCCGACGAACGCGGTCAACGTTCCCGCGGCCGCGCCGGACACGCCGCCGGTCACCGGGGCATCGAGAACCGTGGCCCCGCCCCGGACCGCCCGATCGATCAGTTCGGCGGCCACCCGTGGCGCCGCGGTCGTCATCTCGACGAAGATCGCGCCCGGCCGCGCGTGCGCGATCAGGCGACCGCAGATCTCGAGCACGTCGTCGGAGCCGCCGACGATTGTCGCGATGATGTCGCAGCTACGCTCGAGGTCCTCGAGCGAGGCGGCGCGACGCGCTCCGGCGGCGACCAGCGGCGCAGTGGCGTCCTCGCGGCGCGACCACACGCGCAGCT
>DAOMBL010000128.1:0-8401 GCA_035427325.1 Casimicrobiaceae bacterium | reverse complement strand
CGCATTTCGATCGCATCGGCACAGACCCCGTCGGGCTGAAGCCCGACCCACAGCGGAGGCGCCGCACCCCGTCGGGCTGAAGCCCGACCCACAGCAGAGTTGCCGCCCCCCGTCGGGCCGAAGCCCGACCCACGGCCCTACGAGAAGTCGCGCAGCAGCGCGGTGCGCGTCGCCTCGCCCACCGCCGGGATCGACGCGGTCATCGCCGGGTGGTCGACGCCCATCGCCAGCGCGGCACCGCGCTTGAGGGCCGCGACCATCTCGGGCGCGAACTCGAATCG
The DNA here is from genome assembly GCA_035427325.1 of Casimicrobiaceae bacterium. Classification (GTDB taxonomy): domain Bacteria; phylum Pseudomonadota; class Gammaproteobacteria; order Burkholderiales; family Casimicrobiaceae; genus VBCG01. The sequence continues at coordinate 8,120 of DAOMBL010000128.1, read as the reverse complement.
CAGGAAGTGGACCGACGAGGTCTTCTCGTCGTTCTCTCGCTCGAGGTCCTCGTCGGCGATGGCGAACACGCGCTCGTGCCCTTCCGCCGCGACCCACACGCGATCCTCGACGCCCTTGAGCCGCGCGAGCGCGCGCCTGCGCTCCCCGGCGTCCTCGTACTCGATCAGCATCGTCGCCTTGAGGTTCGATCCGTCGGGCACGAGCGGATCGTAGGCCTCGATCTCGCCGCGGATGCCCTCCTCCTCGAAGATCTTCTCGATGCGCAGCATCTCCTGGATCTGGTAGCGCATCGTGAGTTCGTCCTCGAACTGAAGCGTCAGGTGCTCCGCGAGGTGAACCGTGCGCGCCTTCTTGTGTGCGATCACCTTCGCCCGGAACTCCTTGCGCGCCTTCGCGTAGGCCTCGAGCGTCATCAGCGATTCCGGGGTGATGCGCGCCGAACGAGGCTTCGGGCGCGACGGGCCCGACGGCGGATGAAGGGGTACGCTGCCGGGCATGTCAGTCGAGTCCGTAGGCACGCCGCACGAGCGAGATCGGGTGCTCCTTGCGGCCCGGACGCTCGCCCAGCGCGCCGATGCCCTGCTCGATCCGGCGGCCGGCGATCGGGCAGTCCGAGGCGATGACCTCGGGCGTCGTCGACGCCATCTGGCGGAACACGGGCTTCCCGATCTTCATCGACATCTCGAAGAACTCTCGCTTGACGCCCCAGGTGCCGTCATGGCCGGCGCAGCGCTCGACCGTGTTCACCTCGGTTCCGGGCACCCACTCGAGAACCTCGCGCGTCTTCTGCCCGACGTTCTGGACCCGGGAGTGGCAGGGGATGTGGTAGCTCACCTTGCCGAGGGGCTGCTTGAAGTCCCTGCGCAGGAGTCCATCGCGGTCGCGCAGCGCGAGGTACTCGAACGGGTCGAACATCGCACCGGCGACGAGCTTCACGTCGGGATCGTCGGGAAAGAGGAGCGGGAGTTCCTGCTTGAACATCAGCGTGCACGACGGGACCGCGGTGAGGATCGCGTAGCCCTCGCGGGCGAGCTTCGCGAGCGGCGGGATGTTGATCTCCTTCAGCCGCGCGACCGAATCGAGGTCGCCCAGCTCGAGCTTGGGCATGCCGCAGCACGCCTCCTTCTCGACGATCCGGTACGGAACCTCGTTGTGCGCGAGCACCTTGCACAGGTCGCGGCCGATGCCCGGCTCGTTGTACTCGACGTAGCAGGTCGCGAACAGCGCGACCTTGCCCGGCGTCCGTTCGCCGTCGCGCACCGGCCAGGCCAGCGACGGCTCCGCGGTCGCGCGGAAACCCTCGCCGTCGTAGGGCGGCAGCGCCGCGTCGGCGGCGACGCCGAGCGTGCGCTCCATCACCGCGCGTGCCGCGCCGTTGCCGTTCGCCCAGTTCACCGCCTTGACGACGACCGGTATGGTCGCGAGCTTCCCCAGCCGGTCGGTGCCGGAGAGGAGCCGGTCGCGGAACGACGCGCCGCGCTGCCGGAACCGGATCGCCTTGCCGCGCAGCATCGTGTGCGGGAAATCGACGTTCCACGGGTGCGGCGGGACGTACGGACACTTCGTCATGTAGCACAGGTCGCACAGGTAACACTGGTCGACCACCTTCGCGTAGTCGGCCTTGGCGACGCCGTCGACCTCGAGCGTGCTGCTCGCGTCGACGAGATCGAAGAGCGTGGGAAACGCGCCGCACAGACTGACGCAGCGCCTGCAACCGTGGCAGATGTCGAAGATCCGCTCCGCTTCCTCGAGGAACGCGGCTTCGTCGTAGAAATCCTCCGAGCGCCAGTCGATCGGATGGCGCGTCGGCGCCGCGAGGTTGCCTTCCTGCTTGGACGCGGGGGAAGAGTTCATCGTATCGAGTGCCAGGACAACGGGAAAGCCGCGACGCCTCGTGCGCGACCGGCCACGCGCGCTACGACGACGCCATGCGCCGGCCGCTGTCGCGCATCGCGGGGAGCGGTGGCGCAGGTCGAGCGCCGCCGGCCCCGCCGGCGACGCTCTCGCGGGGCGAAGCTCAGTCGGCGAGCGAATCCAGGGCCTTCTGGAAACGGTTCGCGTGCGACCGCTCGGCCTTCGCCAGGGTCTCGAACCAGTCGGCGATCTCGTCGAAGTGTTCGTCGCGGGCGGCCTTCGCCATGCCCGGGTACATGTCGGTGTACTCGTGCGTCTCGCCGGCGACCGCGGACTTGAGGTTCTGGCGCGAACTGCCGATCGGCAGGTCGGTCGCCGGGTCTCCCACCTGCGCGAGGTAGTCGAGGTGGCCGTGCGCGTGGCCGGTCTCGCCCTCGGCGGTCGAGCGGAACAGCGCGGCGACGTCGTTCTGGCCCTCGACGTCCGCCTTGTTCGCGAAATACAGGTAGCGGCGGTTCGCCTGCGATTCGCCCGCGAACGCGTCCTTGAGGTTCTGGTGCGTCTTGGTGCCCTTCAACGGCTTCATGGGACTCTCTCCTCGAATCGGCGCCGTCGCGAACGCGGCCGGCGTCGCGTTGATCCACGTGACAACGTGCCCGGCGGGCACGTCGCCTGCCTGCCAGATGATCGTACCCGCCCGCGACGGGGCCGTCCAATCGACCGAATCAATCCGGACGATAATCCCGCATTATCCGACGGGGGCGAGAGGACCGCGGCATGGGCGTTCGTTTAGGAGACAACCCGACGAAGTCGGGCGCACGCCCGCGATCGAGACCCGCGCCTGGCGTGCGGACGACGGCCCGGGTGTTCGCCGCGGCGCTCGCGCTCGCCGCAGCCGCGCCGGCGTCCTCCGCGGAGAAGGTGCTGCGGCTCCAGATGCTCGCCGACGTGGAGGTGCTCGACCCCGCGCGCGCGGGTAGCCTGTCGACGCTCAACACGATCGCCCCGCTCTACCACCAGCCCCTCACCTACGACTACCTCGCGCGGCCGGTGAAGCTCGTCCCCTACGCGGCGCAGGCGCTGCCGCAGGTCTCCGCCGACGGGCGTACCTACACGCTGCGCATCCGTCCCGGGCTCCGCTACACGCCCCATCCCGCGTTCGGCGGCAAGGTGCGCGAGGTCACGGCGCAGGACTTCGTCTACGGCGTCCAGCGGATCGCGGATCCCGCGTCGATCTCGATGAGCTTCGCGCAGTTCGAAGGCCTCATCGAGGGGCTGGACGATCTCGTCGCGGCGGCCCGGCGCGAGAAGCGGGGCCTCGACTACGCGGCGCCGATCGCGGGACTCCGGGCGCTCGACGCGCGGACGCTCCAGATCCGCCTCACCCGGCCCGATCCGACGTTCATCTACGGACTCGCCTACGCCGGGTGGAGCGCGGTGCCGCGCGAGGTCGTCGAGGCGGAGGGCGCCGAATTCGCCCGGCGCCCGATCGGCAGCGGTCCGTTCGCGGTCGAGCACTTCCAACCGGGGACGAAGCTCACGCTGGTGCGCAATCCCGCGTTCGCGCGCCTGCCTTGGTCGTTCTTCGCGCCGAACGCGCCCCCGGACGACCCGACGCTTCGCGCGATGCGCAACGTCATGGTGCCCGCCGCCGACCGGATCGAGATGACGCGCATCCCCGAGCCCTCGACCGCCGTGCTCTCGCTGCAGAAGGGCGAGATCGACTTCATCGCGTTCGTCGACCCGCCGGTCGCCTTCGACGGCACGAAGCTCAAGCCCGCGCTCGCGGCCGCGGGACTCCGGCCGGCACGCTCCCGCGCACAGGGATTCCTGCTGCTGATGTTCAACATGAAGGATCCGGTGGGCGGCGGCTTCGATCCCGCGAGGGTCGCACTGCGACGCGCGATCGCGAGGGCGTTCGAAGACGCCGAGTGGATGCGCGTGTTCGACCAGGGGATGGGCTACGCGCAGCAGCACCTGATCGGCCCGGACGTCGTCGGCTACGATCCCGCGTACCGCAATCCCAACGCCTTCGATCCGAAGACCGCGAACGCGCTCCTCGACCGTTTCGGCTACCGGCGGGGTGCCGACGGCAAGCGTCTCGCGCCCGACGGCTCGCCGCTCGGCCTGCACATGATCGTCGGCACCTCGTCGACGGGCCGGCGCGCGGCCGAGTTCATGAAGCGCGGCTTCGACCGCATCGGCGTGCGCGTCGAGTTCGACGCCATGCCGCCGGGCGACCGGCTGAAGCAGATGTTCAACTGCAGGCACCAGCTGACGACGATGAGCTTCGGCGGCGGCGCGCCCGACGGCGTGTCGGCGATGGAGAACTTCTACGGCAAGCACGTGGGGACGGTGAACCTGTCGTGCTACAGCTTCGCCGAATACGACGCGATCTACGAAAGGCTCCGCCTGATGACGCCCGGGCCGGAGCGCGCCCCGCTGTTCCGGCAGCTGACCGCGCTGCTGGACGCGCACGCCCCGGCGCGGGTGCTGCCCTCGGCCGACGATGTCTATCTGTACGGAAGCGCAGTGCGCGGCTTCGTGCCGCACCCCTACCTCAACCTGCCCTACCACCTGCTCGACGTCGAGCGGGGTCGCTGAACGCGGCTCAGATGCCGGCGTACCACTGGTAGCCCTGGTCCTCCCAGTAGCCGCCGCGCCCCCCTTCGATCGACGCGAAGCTGTCCACCAGCGTGAGGCGCATCAGGTACTTCGCGTGCTTGTAGCCGAGCTGACGCTCGACGCGCAGGCGCAGCGGAGCGCCGTTGGCGACCGGCAGCGGCGCGTCGTTGAGTTCGTAGGCAAGGATCGTCTGCTCGTGGTTCGCATCTTCGAGGTCGAGGCTCTCGTAGTAGAAGCCGGTCCCGTCCTCTTCCATCGGGTCGGCGCAGCGGAACACGACGTAGCGCGCGCTCGGCGCCGGAACGGCCTGCGCGAGGATCGCGGAGAGTCGCGCGCCCGTCCACTTGCCGATCGCGCTCCACCCCTCGACGCAGTCGTGGCGCGTGATCTGCGTTCGCGAGGGCAGTGCGCGAAGCTCGTCGAGCGTGTAGCTCCGGGGTTTCGCGACGAGGCCGTCGACCACGAGCCGCCAGTCGGCGAAGCCTCCCTCGGCGAGCGCCCGGTAGGCGTCGGTGTCCGGCATCGCGGTGCCGTTGCTCCGGAACGTCGGAGAGAGATCGGCAGGCGAGAACTCCTGCGCCATCGCGCGCCGGCCCACGAGCTTCGCCGCGTGCTCCGACAGCGGCTCGGCGACTCCGAGCAGCTTCGGGAACCACTCGGAGGTCGAGAGTCTCTGGCAGCCGGCCAGCGTCGCGGCCGCCGCCGCACCGAACGCGCGGGCGAGGAAGCGGCGGCGCTTCCGGCGTTCAGCGAGCCTCATGCCGGGACTCCGCGTGCGAGGTGTCGATCCGGTACCGCCCGCTGATCATCGACCGGACGTGGTTCCAGGGACCGGTCACCAGCAGCATGAACACGTGGACGAGCGCGAAGAGCACGATCGACCACGCGCAGACGAAGTGGATCGTGCGCGCCGACTGCCGCCCGCCGAGGAGATCGACCCAGCCCGGCCACAGCCCGTTGAGCCAGGGCGACATGCCGAGCCCGGTGAGGATCGTGAGCGGCAGGAGAACGAAGACGACCGCGAGGTACGCGAGCTTCTGCAGCACGTTGTAGCGCCGCGCCGCCTCGCCGCGCGCGTGGCGGAACCGCAGGTGGTCGAGGATCGAGCCGCCGATGCCGCGCATCTCCGCGCCGGTCGGCACGACGTCGCGCGCGAAATGCCGGCTCGCGATGCCGTGCACCAGGTAGAAGAGTCCGTTGAGCAGGAGCACCCAGGCGAAGAACAGGTGCCAGGACCGCGCCATCGACAGCCACTGGTCGTCGGGCACCGTGATCCACCAGGGAAAGGCCCGTGCGGACGGCCGGCCGCGGCGATCGTTCGAGAGCCCCAGCACTCCGGTCGTGTCGAAGCTCGCGCCGCCGACGGTCGTGACCCCGCGCACGGTGTCGTTCGGCCCCTCCGCCAGGCCGATCGCGAGGATCGGCGGCGCACCGGTGTACGACGACTTGCCCCAGTAGAGCGCCGGATGGGCGTTGAAGATCGCGAGCCCGCTCATGAAGAGGAGCACGAGGGCCACGAGGTTGATCGCGTGCGCGACGCGCACGGCGAGCGTGTGCCGCCGGTAGAGGTAGCCGCCCGGGACCGCCGTGCGCCCGTCGTCGCCGTCCATGCGCTGTTGTCGCGTGCTCCCGCCCCGACTTTACACGGAGCGGCACGCCGGCGCGATCAATCGAGGGCGAGACCGGCCAGCGGTACGCCCAGGAGCCCGGCGAGCGCCTCGACCACCAGTGCGTGATCCTCGCGCTGCGGAAGCCCCGATACCGCGACCGCGCCGACCGGACCGGTGCCGTCGAGCGCAACGGGAAATCCGCCGCCAACGAACGCGTAGTCGCGCACGGGGAGCCCCATGCGTTCCGCGATCGACTGGCCGTCGCGCGGCGGTGCGAGCGCCGCGCCGTAGGAGCTGCGCGAGAGCAGTTCGACCGTGCGGCACTTGCGACGCGCCCAGTCGGCGTTGGCGGGCGTGCTGCCGGGCATCGCGTGGAAGAAGACGTCGCGGCGCGCGAGCCGGACGAGGATCGCGAGTCCCGCGCCCCGCGCCTTCGCCATCGCCTCGAGGCGCGACCCCAGCGTCCACGCCGTGTCGGCGCCGAAGCGCGCGAACACGAGGCGCTCCTCCTGCAAGGCGATGCGGGCGCGGTCGGAATCGTGGTCCAAGCCGATCCGGGGGGCGGGTCGCGCGGCCAACGGGCCGACGTCAGTCGATGCGCTCGTACGCCGGCAGCGTCAGGAAGTCGACGAAGCTGTCGTTGTCGACCAGCGAGGCGAAGATCGTCGCCGCGTCGTCGTACTTCCCTTCGGCGTAGGCGGGGCCCAGGAGGTCACGGATCTTCGCGATTTCCTCCGGAATCATCGCCGCGACCATCGCCTTCGTCACCTTGCGCCCGTCGTCCAGGACGCCCTTGGGCGAGCGCATCCACTGCCAGACCTGCGAGCGCGAGATCTCGGCGGTCGCCGCGTCCTCCATCAGGTTGAAGATCGGCACGGCGCCCTGCCCGGCGAGCCACGCGCCGATGTACTGGATCGCGACGTTGATGTTGAGGCGCAGGCCCTTCTCGGTGATCGGCCGCTCCGGCTCGCAACGCAGGAGGTCAGCCGCGCCGAACTTCACGTCCTCGCGCTTCTTCGTCGCGATCTGGTTGGGCGTCGGCATCAGCCGGTCGAACGCCTCCTTCGCCACGGGGACGAGGCCGGGGTGCGCGACCCAGGTACCGTCGTGGCCGTAGGTCGCCTCGCGCTCCTTGTCCGCCTTCACCTTCGCGAACGCCTCGGCGTTGGCCTTCTCGTCGTTCTTGATCGGAATCTGCGCGGCCATGCCACCCATCGCGTGGATGCCGCGGCGGTGGCAGGTCTTCACCAGGAGTTCCGCGTAGCTCTTCATGAAGTGCGTCGTCATCGTGACGAGCGCCCGATCGGCGAGGCAGAAGTCGCGGTTCGAGCGGAACTTCTTGATGCAGGAGAAGATGTAGTCCCAGCGTCCGGCGTTGAGTCCGGCCGAGTGCTCGCGCAGTTCGTGCAGGATCTCGTCCATCTCGAACGCCGCGAGGATCGTCTCGATCAGCACCGTCGCCTTGATCGTGCCGCGCGCGAGGCCGAGGTCGTTCTCGGCCATCACGAACACGTCGTTCCACAGACGCGCCTCGAGGTGGCTCTCGAGCTTCGGCAGGTAGAAGTACGGGCCGGAGCCGCGCGCGACCAGTTCCTTCGCGTTGTGGAACGCGTAGATCGCGAAATCGAAGAGTCCGCCGGAGATCGGCTTGCCGTCGATCGTCACGTGCTTCTCGGGCAGATGCCAGCCGCGCGGCCGGACGAACAGCACCGCGGTCTTCGCGGCGAGCTTGTACGCCTTGCCTTCGGGCGTGACGAAGTCGATGCGCCGGCGGATCGCGTCGCGCAGGTTGATCTGCCCCTGCACGTTGTTGTCCCAGCGCGGCGTGTTGGCGTCCTCGAAGTCCGCCATGAACACGTTCGCGCCGGAGTTGAGCGCGTTGACGATCATCTTGCGTTCGACCGGTCCGGTGATCTCGACTCGCCGGTCCCACAGGTCGGCCGGAATCGGCGCCACTTTCCAGTCGCCGGCGCGGATCGCGGCCGTCTCGGGCAGGAAATCCGGCAACTCGCCGGCGTTGATGCGCAGCT
>DAOMBL010000127.1:0-8424 GCA_035427325.1 Casimicrobiaceae bacterium | reverse complement strand
CGCAAAGGCTAGCTTGGGGGTCAGAGCCGCACTTCGGGGTCAGCGCCGCAGTTCGGGGTCAGAGCCGCAATTCGGGGTCAGAGCCGCAACTCGGGGTCAGCGCCGCAATTCGAGTGATTGCTTCGCGTCATTCGAATTGCGGCTCTGACCCCGAATTGGGTATTGCGGCTCTGACCCCGAATTGCGGCTCTGACCCCGAACTGGACCCCGAATTACCCGCGTCTCGGTCCGCGCACCAGGAAGTCGGGCGCAATCGAACCGCGCGGCGCCGAGAACCAGCCCGGCGCGATGACCACGTAGCCGTCGAAGACGCCGATGCCGTCGTCGGGACCGATTTGCCAGTCGAACCGCGCGTCGGGCGACCAGAGCAGGTAGAGCGTGTGCGGATCGAGCCGCCCCTCGGCGAGCGCGGCGGTGAGGCTGCGGTTCGCATCCGCGATGCGCTGACCCGAGATGCGGGCGAACTGGCCGGTGTTGATCGCCATGCCGTGATCGACCGCGTAGAGCGCGAGCCACTCCCAGCCGCGCGCCATGTTCGCGGCCGGCGCCACACGGATCGTCCGGTAGTGCTTCGCGGCCTCCGCCCAGAAAGGCGAGACCAGCGGACTCGTGCGCTTCTCCGGCACGACGAAATATCGATTGTCGAAGTACCCGCGCATCGCGGCGAAGCGCGGCGCGAGGTCGACCAACTGAAGCGCGACCGCCGACAGGATCAGGATCGTGGCCGCGCGTGGTGCGTAGCGTGCGGCGACGATCGCCGCCGCGGCGAACGTGAGGCCGTACATCGCGACCCAGGCGAGACGCCCGGAGGCGCGCAGCGTCCCGAGCAGGTCGAGCAGCTTCCCCCCGATCGGGATGTCGAGGACCACGCGGTCGCCCCACGCGACCTGGTGCGACAGCGCAAGCATCCACAGTCCGGCGCCGACCGCGACGAGCGGCAGGTACGGTCTCAGGTTCGGGCGCTGCGTCCCCGGCGCGACCAGTGCGAGCGCGGCCGCGGCGAGCAGCACGAGGACGCCGAATCCCAGGTAGGCGTGGCCTTCGAGTTCGGCTCCCTTGATCACCGGCAGGCCCGGCAGGAAGGCGGAGCCCCAGCCCGGGTTCCAGAACCCGTTCAGGTTGGTCGCGAACTTGCCGTAGTACGCCCCGCCCCCCGAGATCGCGTGGGCCGGAAGGACGAAGTATCCGGCCAGCGCCATGGTCGTGCCGAGCGCGATCGCGACGATCGTCATGTGGCGGATCGCGGCTCCGAAATCGGGCCGCGGCGGCGGATCGAAGTGCCTGCGCCGCAGGACGTCGGCGACCCACAGCGCGAGCGCGAGGTAGAGGAGATACGCGTGCACGAGCGACGCGAGGCAGGTGAGCGTTGCCCACTGCGCGGTGGCGAGTTCGCGGTTCGGGCGCAGCGCGAGCCACAGGCCCCAGAGAACGATCCAGTGCGACATCAGCGCGTAGTGGCCGATCGCGCGGTCGAGGATCGGCACGCTCGCGACGAAGAGCAGCGTGATCGCGTAGCGCTCGGCCGGGCGTTCCGTGGCGAGCGAGGCGAGGAGCCCGCCGAAGAAGCCCTGCAGCGCGAAGCACGCGAGCATCCACGGCCCGAAGTACTGGAACGGGTCGGGGAGCGCATCGCGCAGGAGCTTGCCGGGGAACGCGAGGAGCGGGAGCGAATCCGGGTAGGGGATCGCGCTCCCCACTTCGAGACCGTAGCTCCTGAGCGCTCCCGGCGGCCACTGCCACGCCTCGGCCCGGAAGAAGCGCCAGCCCAGGTACTGGGTCGCCGGATCGCCGTCGAGGAGCCAGATCCAGTAGGCCGGGTCGAGGAGGCGCGGATCGAGGACGAGGAAGAACAGCACGACACCCGCGAGGGCGCCGAACACCGCGGATGCGGGAGGCCTCACGCGCGCCCCTCGCGGCCGTCGAGCCCTCGGATCGTCCGGGGCGACGCGGTCACGCGAACTCGGCGACCACCGGCGCGTGGTCGGAGGGCTTCTCGCCCTTGCGCTCGTTGCGGTCGATCGTCGAGGCGCGGCAGCGCGCGGCGAGCGCGCGGGACACGAGGATGTGGTCGATGCGCAGTCCGTGGTTCTTCGGGAACGCGAGCATCCGGTAGTCCCACCACGAGAAGGTCTTCGGCGTCTGCTCGAACAGCCGGAAGCTGTCCTCGAGCCCCAGCGAGAGCCAGCGAGCGAAAGCCGCGCGCTCGGGCGCCGAGCAGAGCACCTGGCCTTCCCACGCCGCCGGATCGTGCACGTCGCGCGCCTCGGGCGCGATGTTGAGGTCGCCGCAGAACGCGAGTTCGCGGTGATGCGCGAGTTCGTCGCGCAGGTAGCCGGCCGCCGCCTCGCACCAGCGCAGCTTGTAGGCATACTTGTCGGAATCGACCGACTGGCCGTTGGGAACGTACGCGCAGACGACGCGCACGCCGTCGATCGTCGCGGCGATGACGCGCTTCTGCTCGTCGTCGAAGCCGGGGAGGCCGGTCGAGACGTCGGTCGCGGCCCTGCTGCTCCGCGTCAGGATCGCGACACCGTTGTAGGTCTTCTGACCGAACGCCTGCGCCGCGTAGCCCGCCTCCGCGAGTTCGCGGTGCGGGAACTTCGCGTCCTCGAGCTTCGTCTCCTGCAGGCAGACGACGTCGGGCGCGTTCCGCGCGAGCCACGCGAGGAGACGCGGCAATCGCACATTCAGCGAGTTGACGTTCCAGGTGGCGAGCTTCAAGGTGCGTTCGACAGGCTGTTGAAATCCATCCCGGGCGCGCTCGACCGGGGACGCGGAGGCGGCGTCGCGTGTCCCCGCGGCGCGGAACGCTCGCCTTGCGAGCGATCCCACTTCGCTTCGGGCGTTCCCGCTTCGATCGTCAGCGATTCTCCGATGCGTGGCCCACGCACCGCTCCGATCCCGGGGCGTGATCGATGGTACCCCAAGTCGTGCTCCCGAAAGGTCGATTGCCCGAAGGCGCGCGCGAGCTGCATCGAGCGGATGTGCTCGTACGTGGCCAACTCTGCGGGCGAGACCTCGGGCTCGAGAACGCGACTCGGTGGAGGATGTGCCGGCGGGGAGCACCCGCGGCGTCGCCTCCAGGAAACGGGACCATTCGGTCCCCGGGCACGGGTCGGATCCGTGACTGCCTGGAAGCCCGGCCTCGGTTCTGCGAGGCCGCTCGGATGGGCCGCGCTCGATGCTGCGACCGAAAGGATCGTGGCAAGATCACGGTCTCCTGCCATGCTTCACGGCGGGCGCCAGGGGCAAGGCGGCTTCGTCGGCGTCCCGGACACTTCGCGGGGCAGGCGTGCGCATCGGGGTCTTCGACGCGGGCAGTCCATCGAGCGCTTGGGGTTGGCAGTGAAACCGGGTCGTCACTCGAGCGGGGAGCGCGGTTCGCGCACGGGCGACTCGGCTCGGAATCCGGGCTTCATCGACAAGTTCGTCCTCGTCCCATGCGATGCCCAGGGCAAGCCGTTGCAGCCTGTCAACGGCATGTCGGCGCAGCTCCTGGCGGCATGCGCGCAAAGCGCCGATCTCTATCGGCGCATCGGCTACGATCCGCCCTGGGTGAGCTATGTCGCGACGGATTCCGGCGAGGGGGTCGGCGGCGGCGCCTTCGTCGGAGCACCGAAGGACGGGCTCGTGGAGATCGCCTACTTCACCGTCGACCCCCTGCAGGGGCGCGGATACGCCACGCGAACGGCCCATGGCCTCGTCGCGATCGCGAGGCAGGCCGCGCCCGGGATCGGGATCAAGGCGCTGACCCTGCCGGAGGTCAACGCGTCCACCAGGATACTCGTGCGGCTCGGTTTCCGGCACGTCGGGATGGCCCACGACGTCGATGCGGGCGAAGTGTGGGAGTGGCGCGCCTGACGGGTCGGCGCACGCGATGCACGAAGCCGGGTGCATGCGACGGTCGGCGCTGAGCGGGGCGAGGCATGACACGATCGCTTGCGGCGTCCGAGTGGAAGGTGTTTCGCGAGCTGCGGGACGTGGCGCTCGATCGCTTCTGCGACCGCACGCTGGACGAACTCGGCCGTCTCGCCGCCGATCGATCCCGGTCGGCGCACGATCGCTATCTCGACGCGTATCGCCTGATCGAAGAGCGCGGTCGGGAGCTGAGCCGCGCTTTCGACGCGCCGCGTCGTTCGCAGGCCATGATGCAGCTCGCGCTGATCTCCTCGCTGGAACTCCTCACACCGGAGGAACTCTCCCGATTCTCTCCCGCCACCCGCGAGTCCATCGAAGTGACCGCCGCATACCTCCGGGCGCCGCGTTGGCGCGAGCGCCGATGATCGCGGCTGCGCCCGTTCCCGCGTTCGGGCGAACGGTCGCGGGCGCGCCTCGCGCGCCAGCGGAGCCTTTCACGCCTCGCCCGTCGACCGCCGCTCCGCGCGAGCGCCGGGAAGCGAGGGCTTGAGCCGGCGCCATGACCGGGGTGCACGCAACTCGATCGCTCACGATCGGCCGGGAGAGCTACGAAGGGGTCACGACGACCCCCCACTTCCCGATCGAGATCGCCTACTTCGGTCACTACGTCGCGTTCGACGATATCTACGTCGACGACCCGCGGCGATTCATCCGGGAGTTGCAGGCGCTCGAACTCGGTCGAGCGGGCGAGGCCTGCTTCGATGGAGGCTCCCGGATCAGGATCCGGTTCCGTTGCGACCCGCATGGAGGCATGGTCGTCTCGTTTCGCTCCGAGCAGCGGCAACCCGGATTCCCGGGAAGCTGCGTGCTGGAGGGCTCGATCGAGGTCGCGGGGGAGCGCGTGGGCGAACTGGTCCGTTCGTTCGAGCATCTGTTTCGCGACGGAGCGCCCGTTTCGATCTGACCGATTGTCGACGCGCTCGCTGCCTGACCACGCATCGATGCCGTGCGTCGCGAGCAGCGCCCGCGCCGGCGCGCAGGTTCACTCCGGCGCATCGCCCAGGGGGAGGCACGCATGAGAGGTCGCAGCGGCACGTTCGTCGTCCTCGCGCTCGGCGCGCTCGCGGCGGGGGCGGCGCTCGCGTCTGACGTCGCGCCGCGCCCGGTCCCGCTCGTCGTGCCCGCGCCGCAGACGATGCCCGACGGACCGCTCGGCGACGCCGTGCGGCAGGGACTGTCGATCATCAACGCGACGAAGACGGCGCTGCCCGGCAACGTCGGCAACGGATTGCAGTGCGCGTCGTGCCATCTCAACGGCGGGACGGTCGCGTACGCGGCGCCGCTCGTCGGCGTGTGGGGCGTCTACCCCGAGTACTTCGCGCGGAGCGGCCGCGTCGAAGGACTCGCGGACCGGATCAACGACTGCTTCCGGCGCTCGATGAACGGCAAGCCGATCGACATCGACGGCGAACCGATGCGCGCGCTGATGGCGTACGTCGCCTGGCTGTCGACCGGCGTGCCGACCGGCACGAGCGTCGTGGGGCGCGGTTTTCGCACGATGCCGCCGCCGGCGAGCCCGCCCGACGCGGGGCGGGGCGCGACGCTCTACGAGCAGCGCTGTGCGTCGTGCCACGGCGCCGACGGCGGCGGCGCGGCGCTCCCGTCGGGCGGCTATTCGATTCCGCCGCTGTGGGGCCCGCAGTCGTTCAACGACGGCGCGGGCATGTCGCACATCGCGACCGCGGCGGCGTTCATCCAGGCGAAGATGCCGCTCGGGCGCGGCGGTTCGCTCTCGGACCAGGACGCGTGGGACATCGCGGCGCTCGTGACGGGTGCGCCGCGTCCCGCGTTCGCGGGGAAGACGGGCGACTTCCCGAAAGGCGGGCGTCCCGCCGTTCGCTGATCCGGCGCTACTGGGCCGGGTAGCCGGTGCCCTTCGGGAGGGGCGGCGGCGCGGTCTGCGTCACGTTGGAGGGCGGCGGCTCGGGGGCGCGCGGTCCGGCGACGGCGCGACGCGGAGCGGGAGCCTTCGGATAGCCGGCCTCGTCGAGCATCGCGGTCCAGCGTGCCTCGTTGAATCCCTTGGCCACGAGCTTGTCGCCGACCTGCAGCACCGGTGCGGTCATCTCGCCGGTCAGCGCCTCGAGGCGCTTCGCGTTCGCGGGATCTTCGACGTTCACCGTCGAGAACGGCACCCCGCGCCGGTTGAGCAGCGCCTCCGCCTTCTGGCAGACGTCGCCGCACGCGAAGGTGAACAGCGTGACCGGGTAACGCTCGGTCGCCTGGCGCAACTCGAGCGGCGCCTGATCGGTCTCGATGTAGTTGGCGCCGAGGCGCTTCTGCTGCGTCTTCTTCGCGTCGCCGGGCGGGGGCTTGTCCGAATAGACGACGCGCCCCTGCGCGTCCTCGTAGCGGTACACCTGGCCCTGCGCCAGGGCGCCCGCGGCCAGTGCGGCCGCGATCACGCCGGCGGCGCCGGCAGCCAGCAGACTTCGGGTCGGGCAGGCAGGGGCCATGGCAACTCCTTCAGGCCAATGACGTTGTCATCCCATTATGCCGCAGAAGCGCGTCCAGTTGGGGTTCGCGCCCCCGGAAGGCGACGAACGACTCCATGGCCGGACGGCTGCCTCCCTTCGCGAGGACCTCGTCCCGGAAGCGCGCGCCGGCCTCGGGCGAGAGCACCCCGAGTTCCTCGAACAGGCTGAACGCGTCGGCCGACAGGACCTCCGCCCACTTGTAGCTGTAGTAGCCCGCCGCGTACCCGCCGGCGAACACGTGCGAGAACGCGTGCATGAAGCGGTCGTAGGGCGCGACCGGCAGCACGCGGACCTCGGCGCGCACCGCGTCGAGCACCGCCTGCGGCGAGTCGAAACGGCCGCCGCCTCCGGGCACGTAGTCGCTGTGGACGAGCATGTCGAACAGGCCGAATTCGAGCTGACGCACGGTCGCGAGTCCGCTCTGGAAGTTCTTCGCCGCGATCATGCGGTCGAAGAGTTCGCGCGGCAGCGCCTCCCCGGTGTCGACGTGCGACGTCATGTGGCGCAGCACCTCCCACTCCCAGCAGAAGTTCTCCATGAACTGCGACGGGAGCTCGACCGCGTCCCACTCGACGCCTTCGATGCCCGACACGCCGAGCACCTCGACCTGGGTCAGCATCTGGTGCAGGCCGTGGCCGAACTCGTGGAACACGGTGATCACGTCGTCGTGCGTGAACAGCGCAGGCTTGCCGGCGACCGGCGCAGGCAGGTTGCAGGTCAGGTAGGCGACCGGGATCTGGACGCCGCCGGCGCCGCGGCGCCGGTTGATGGCGTCGTCCATCCACGCGCCGCCCTGCTTGCCCTCGCGCGCGTAGTTGTCGAAGTAGAACTGCGCGATCGTCGCGCCGTGCCGGTCGACGATGTCGAAAAAACGCACCGTCGGATGCCAGGTCTCCGCCCGCGACTCGCGGATGCGCACGCCGTAGATCGTCTCGACGACGCGGAACAGGCCGGACAGCACCCGGTCCTCCGGGAAGTACCGGCGCACCGTCTCGTCGGAGAACGCGTAGCGCGCGTTCTGCAGCTTCTCGGTCGCCCAGGCGATGTCCCAGGGTTCGAGCTTCGCGAGGCCGAGTTCGGCGCGGGCGAACGACGTCAGTTCGTCGAGATCGCGCTCGGCGTAGGGCCTCGCGCGCCGCGCGAGATCGCGCAGGAACGCGAGCACGTCGGCCGTGTCCTTCGCCATCTTGGGGACGAGCGACACCTCGGCGTAGTGCGGATAGCCGAGCAGTTGCGCGGCTTCGCGCCGCAGTTCGAGCACGCGCTCGATCAGCGGACCGTTGTCCCACTCGCGCTTCGCGCCGAGGTCGGACGCGCGCGTCGCATGCGCCCGATGGAGTTCCGCGCGCAGCTCCCGATCGTCGGCGTACTTCATCACCGGCAGGTAGCAGGGCATGCGGATGGTGAGCCTCCAGCCTTCGCGGCCGGCGGCCTTCGCGCTCTCATGCGCTTCGGCGACGACGTCGTCGGGCAGGCCCGCGAGGCGCTTCGGATCGTCGATGTAAAGCGCGTAGTCGTTGGTCGCGTCGAGCACGTTGTCGTCGTACCGTGCCGAGATCGACGCGAGTTCCTCCTGGATCGCCTTGAAGCGGGCCTTCTCCGCCGGGGGAAGCTCCGCACCGGAGAGCCGGAAGTCGCGCAGTTCGTTGTCGATCACGCGGCGTTTCGCCGGATCGAGCGAGGCGTAGGACGGCGAGGCGGCGAGCGCGCGGTACCGGGCGTACAGCCGCTCGTCCTGGCCCAGGTCGGTGTAGAACGCGGTGATCGCGGGCAGGTTGCCGTTGTAGGCATCGCGAATCCCGGGCGTGCTCACGACCGCGTTCAGATGGCGCACGGCGCCCCAGGCGCGGTGCAGGCGGTCGAGCGCATCGGCGATCGGCTCGGCGACCGATGCCCAGGTCGGCTCGCGAGTGTCGGTCGCGACCTGCTCGACCGTCGCGCGCGCGTCGGCGAGCAGGCGCGCCACCGCCGGCGCGACGTGCGCGGCACGGATCGAGGCGAAGCGGGGAGGGCCCGAGAAATCGAGCAG
>DAOMBL010000126.1:0-8432 GCA_035427325.1 Casimicrobiaceae bacterium | reverse complement strand
TCGCCAACCACACGGTGCTCGCCGGCGCGCGGGTCGCCGTCTCGCTCGACGCGCTCTCGCACGGCGCGACGCCAGCGACGGTGGGCACGCTGATGGCGCTGTTCGCGATCCTGCCGATGCTGCTCGGCCTGTGGGCCGGCCGCGTCTCCGATCGCGTCCACTGTCGCGTGCCGATGATCGGAGGCTGCGTCGGGCTCGTCGTCGCGACGATGCTCCCCGCGCTCGTCCCGGGATATCCCGCGCTGGTCGTCGCCGCGACGCTCGTCGGGTTCGCGTCGATCGTGTTCCAGGTGGCGGTCCAGCACGTGGCCGGCGAACTCGGAGAGCCCGCCAAGCGCGCGAAGCGCTTCGCCCTCGTCGCGCTCGCCTACTCGGTGTCGGGCATGCTGGGTCCGCTCGTGGCGGGGTTCTCGATCGATCACCTGGGATTCCGGGCGACGTTCGCGCTGCTGGCGCTGATTCCCCTCGCGCCGCTCGCGATCCTCGCGTCGAACCGCCTGGCGCTCCCCGGGCCGGTGGCGCGCGACGCCGACACGCATCGGCACGGTGCGTTCGACCTCGTGCGGCGCCCGGCGATGCGCCGCGTGCTCGCGATCAACGCGCTGTTCGCGATCGGCTGGGATCTGCACACCGTGTTCGTGCCGATCGTCGGCGCCAGGATCGGCCTGTCGGCGAGCGAGATCGGCACGGTGATCGCGGTGTTCGGTTTCGCGACCTTCGTGGTCCGGTTCGCGATGCCCTGGGTCGCCTCGCGCGTCGCCGAGACGAGCGTGCTCGCCGGGGCGCTGTTCGTCGCGGCGGCGGCCTACGCCGGATTCCCGTTCGCGACCGGCGCCCCGACGCTCGCCGCGCTGTCCTTCATGCTCGGGCTGGGACTCGGCAGCGGCCAGCCGATGGTGATGGCGCTCCTCGCCACGCGGGCGCCGCCCGGCCGCATGGGCGAGGCGGCGGGCCTTCGGATGTCGCTCGTGCAGACTTCGGCGGTCGCGGTACCGCTCGCCTTCGGGGCGATCGGGTCGACGCTCGGGCTCGTCCCGGTGTTCTGGGGCATCGGCGCGCTCTTGCTGGGCGGAGGGGTCGTCGCCCGGCGTGGCGCGTGACGCCTGCTACCGCTTCAGGCGGTCGAGGAACTGCCTGCGGAACTTCGCGACCTTCGGCGCGACCACGCCCATGCAGTACGGCTGTCGCGGGTTGTTCGCGAAGTAGTCCTGGTGGTAGGTCTCCGCCGGCCAGAAGGTCGCCGCATCGGCGATCTCGGTCACGATACGGTCCGGCCAGATCTTCCTCGCGTCGAGGTCGCGCACCATGTCCTCGGCGGTGGCCCGCTGTTCGGCCGACTGCGCGAAGATCGCGGAGCGGTACTGCGTGCCGACGTCCATCCCCTGGCGATCCTTCGTCGTGGGGTCGTGGATCGCGAAGAACACCCCCAGGAGGTCGCGGTACGGGAGCACAGACGGGTCGAAGGTCACGCGCACGACTTCGGCGTGGCCGGTACGGCCGCTGCACACCGTCTCGTAATCGGGGTCGGGCGTGGTGCCGCCCGCGTAGCCGGACTCGACACGGACCACGCCCGCGAGTTCGCGGAACACGGCGTCCAGGCACCAGAAGCATCCGCCGCCGAGCACGGCGGTTTCGAGGGCGCTGCGTTCCATCGTCTCCTCCTGCCGAGGGCACCATGCTACGCCTCCGGGACGGCGGCCTCCCCGGGGGGCGACTCGGCCGCGTCCGGCGGGGGACAACGGGCTGGGCCGATGCCGGCGGGCGATAATGCGAACTCCGCTCCGTCCACATCGCGATCCGCGCCTTGATCGGCCTCTTCCGCCGCGTCGTCTCGCGCCTGCAGGGTGTCGACGTTTCCGCCACGGCAGCGAGCCTCGCGTTCATGACGCTGCTCGCGGTCGTCCCGGTGACGACGGTGACGTTCGCCATCGTCGCGCAGTTCCCGGTGTTCCGCGACGCGCTCTCCGCCCTCGAAGGATGGGTCCTGGCCGCGTTCGCGCCGGGCGGAGCGCAGGGCGTGGTCCGCAACGCGATCGTCGGGTTCGCCGAGCAGGCGTCCCGGCTGCAGGCGCTCACGATCGGATTCATCGCGGTGACCGCGGCGCTGCTCGTCGCGACGATCGAGCGGGAATTCAACGCGATCTTCGGCGTCCGGCGCGGCCGGCCGTTCGCGCGCCGCGTCGCGACGATCGTGCTGGGCGTGGCGCTCGGGCCGATCGCCGCCGGCTTGTCCGTGTCCGCCACGACCTGGCTCGTCGCGCAGTCGTTCGACGTGGTGCCGGTCGACGAGACGATCGCCCGATCGGCGGGCGCGTGGCTGCCCGGCGCGATCGGCGTGGTGGCGTTCACGCTCGCCTACCGGATCGTGCCCTACTGCCATGTGCGCTGGCATCACGCGTTCGTCGGCGGCGTGCTCGCCGCCGCGGGCATCGAGGCCGCGAAGTCCGGATTCGCCTGGTACGTGGTGAACGTGCCGACCTACCGGCAGGTCTACGGCGCGCTCGCGGTGCTGCCGCTCTTCATGCTGTGGGTCTACGTGTGCTGGTACGTCGTGCTGGTCGGCGCGGCGGTGGTCGCGGCGCTGACGCCGGGGGGGTCGCGGGGAGCTCTCCGGAGAACCACGGGAGCCGCCCGCCCGTTCGCCTTGCCGAAACGGGCGCCGGAAGCTACAGTCCGGCGGACCTCGCTCCCGGGAGAATCGCAACGTGTGGTCGTTGATCCAGGCGGCCGGCTGGCCCATCTGGCCGCTGCTCGCGGCATCCGTCATCGCGCTCGCGCTGATCTTCGAGCGCATCTACAGCCTGCGCCAGAGTGTCGTCGCGCCTCCCGGCCTCGTCGACCAGGTGCTGCTCGAGTTCCGCCAGACCGGCGCGACGCCCGAACTGCTCGCGAAGACGGCGCGCAGCTCGCCGCTCGGCCGCCTGCTCGCGGCGGGGCTCGCCAACGTCAAGAGCCCGCGTCCGGTGATGAAGGAGGCGATCGAGGAGGTCGGGCGCGTCGTGGTCCACGAACTCGACCGCTTCCTGACCTCGCTCGGCACGATCGCCGCGATGGCGCCGCTGATGGGACTGTTCGGCACCGTGGTCGGCATGATCGAGATCTTCGGCTCGCAGGGGCCTACCGGCAGCAATCCGATCCAGCTCGCGCACGGCATCTCGATCGCGCTCTACAACACCGCGTTCGGCATTGCCCTCGCGATCCCGACGATGATCTTCTACCGCCACTTCCGCGCGAAGGTCGACGCGCTCGTCATCGAGATGGAGCAGCAGGCGACCAAGCTCGTCGACCTGGCGCACGGCGAGCGCGCGGCGTGATTCCACCGATTCGGCCCGCGCGCTCGCTTCGGGCACAGGATCCCGGAACGGGCGCGCGCGCCCCGGGCGGCCCGTCGGGCGCACGGAGGTTCGCATGAACCTGCGCAAGCGCATCGAGCGCGAGGACCCGGAGATCAACTTCATCCCGTTGATCGACGTGCTGCTCGTCATCCTGATCTTCCTGATGGTGACGACGACCTACCAGCGCTTCGCCGAACTCCAGATCACGCTGCCCGAGGCCGACGCCAATCCGGTCAAGGAGCGGCCCCGCGAGATCAACGTCGGCATCGACGGACAGGGGCGCTACCTGATCGACAAGACGCTGTTCACGTGGACCAACGCCGCGGCGCTGGCCGACGAGCTGAAGCGGGTGGCGGGCAGCGCGAAGGATCCGGTGATCATCATCAGCGCCGACGCGTCCGCGACCCACCAGTCGGTGATCAACGTGATGGAGGCCGCCAGACAGGCGGGACTCGTCCACATCACGTTCGCGACGCAGTCCGCCGGCGCGCGCAAGTAGCGCCGACGGCGTCCCGGCGCGATGGCGCTCGCCGACCGCGTCGCGTCCAGCTGGTACGCCGATCGCGCCACGCCGCTCGCGCTCGCGCTCGCGCCGCTCTCCGGCATCTACCGAATGGCGGTGGCGGCGCGCCGCGCGCTCTATGCGGCCGGGGTGCTGCGCACCGCGCGCCTGCCGGTGCCGGTCGTGGTCGTCGGCAACCTCACGGCGGGAGGCTCGGGCAAGACGCCGCTCGCGATCGCGATTGCGGACGCGCTGGCCGCGCGCGGATGGCATCCGGGCTTCGTGAGCCGGGGCTACGGGCGCGACGGCGCCGCGCCGCGCGTCGTGTCCCTCGGCGACGATCCGGAGCAGGCGGGGGACGAACCGCTGCTGCTGGCGGCGGCCGGCCATCCGGTCGCGGTGGGCCGGCGTCGCGCCGATGCCGCGCGGTTGCTGCTCGCCCACGATCCCCGCTGCGACGTCGTGATCGCCGACGACGGCCTGCAGCACTACGCGCTCGCGCGCGACGTGGAGATCGCGGCCATCGACGCGTCGCGCGGCTTCGGCAACGCCCGCATGCTGCCCGCGGGCCCGATGCGCGAGCCCGTTTCGAGGCTCGCCGAGGTCGACGCGGTCGTGCGGCTGGTCGACGCCGCGGCGTGGCGCGAGACCGGGGACGCACGCGAGACGCTGATGGCGCACGTGCCCGACGTCTGGCGCAATCTGGCCGATCCGGCGCGCACCGAGCCGCCGGCGTCGTTCCGGCCGGACGGTGCCTGGGCGATCGCGGGCACCGCCCACCCGGCACGCTTCTTCGCGCTCGTCGACGCCCTGGGAATCCGCGCCCGGACCCGCGCGTTCCCCGACCACCATCGTTTCGTCGCTGCGGACCTCGACCTGCCTGACGCGAGGACGATCCTGATGACCGCGAAGGACGCGGTAAAATGCGCACGATTCGCCGACCCGCGATGCTGGGCGCTCGACATCCGGGCGCGCATCGACCCGGCGCTCGTCGACCGCATCGAGGGGATCCTCCGTGGACGCGAAGCTCCTTGACATCCTCGTCTGCCCGGTGACCAAGGGCCCGCTCGTCTACGACCGGGCGAAGCAGGAACTCGTCTCGAAGTCCGCCGGGCTCGCCTACCCGATCCGCGACGGCATCCCGGTGATGCTCGAGGACGAAGCGCGCAAGCTCTCCCCGGAGGAACTCGAGAAGCTCCGTGAGGGGTGACAGGGCGCGTGTCCCCGGACGGGACGCGTTCGCAGCACGCCTCGCCGGACGACGAACCGGGAAATCGCTCGCAGCGTGTTCACCGTCCTGATCCCGGCGCGCTACGCGTCGACCCGCCTGCCGGGCAAGCCGCTCGCCGACATCGGCGGGCGCCCGATGGTGGTGCGGGTCGCCGAGCGGGCGCGCGCGAGCGGCGCCGCGCGCGTGGTCGTCGCCACCGACGACGCGCGCGTGATGCGCGCCTGCGAGGAGCGGGGCGTCGAGGCGTTGCTCACGCGCGACGACCACCCGACCGGCACCGACCGGCTCGCCGAAGCTGCGAGCCGACTCGCGCTGCCGGCGAACGCGATCGTCGTCAACGTGCAGGGCGACGAGCCGCTGCTCGCGCCGGCATTGATCGAGCGCATGGCCGGGCTCCTCTTGCGCCACGGCGACGCTTCGATCGCCACGGCGTGCCACGCGATCGACGATCCTGCGGAGGCGTTCAATCCGAACGTCGTGAAGGTGGTGCGCGACGCGCGGGGCTATGCGCTCTACTTCAGCCGCGCGACCGTTCCCTGGGCGCGCGACGCGTTCGCCGCCGATCGGCGCCGACTGCCGCAGGGCCTGCCGATCTACCGCCACTACGGCCTGTACGCGTACCGCGTCGCCTTCCTCGAGCGCTACCCGACGCTTCCGCCCGCGCCGATCGAGCGTTTCGAAGCGCTCGAGCAACTGCGCGCGCTGTGGCACGGATACCGCATCGTCGTCGACGTGACCGACGGCACGCCTGCGCCAGGAGTCGACACGCCCGAGGACCTCGAACGCGTGCGGGCGATCTACGCGAGCGCGGGAGCGACGCCGCCTTGAGTCCGCGCGGCGCCGGAATGCCGGGCTGCCGGGGCGTTCGCCGCATCGGGCCGCGCCGGCGGCCCGGCCACGACGACGTCCGGGCGACCGCGGCGGCGATTGACCGTCCGCGCCGGTTGCGGAGACAATCGTCGCGGCCGTGCGGGGCGGGCTCCGCGCGATCCTCGGCCTCCCCCCCTGCGCCACGACCATGAGACTGATCCTGCTCGGACCCCCGGGCGCCGGCAAGGGAACCCAGGCCGCCTTCATCAAGGACAAGTACGGGATTCCGCAGATCTCGACCGGCGACATGCTGCGCGCGGCGGTGAAGGCGGGGACCTCGCTCGGCGTGGCGGCGAAACGGGTGATGGATGCGGGCGGGCTCGTCTCCGACGACATCATCGTGGGACTCGTGCTCGAGCGCCTCGCGAGGCCGGACTGCGCGAAGGGCTACCTGTTCGACGGCTTTCCGCGCACGATCCCGCAGGCGGAGGCGATGCGCGACGCGGGCGTGGGGATCGAGACCGTGCTCGAGATCGACGTGCCCGACGCGGCCATCATCGACCGCATGGGCGGGCGTCGCGTCCACCTCGCGTCGGGCCGGACCTACCACGTCCGCTTCAACCCGCCGAAGGTCGAGGATCGCGACGACGCGACCGGCGAACCGCTGATCCAGCGCGACGACGACCGCGAGGCGACGGTGCGCAAGCGCCTCGACGTCTACCACGCGCAGACCAAGCCGCTGCTGGCGTACTACGCACGCTGGGCGGCGACCGGCGATCCGCGCGCGCCTCGCTATCGCAAGGTGGACGGCATGGGCGGCGTCGAGGAGATCCGCGACGCCTGCTTCGCGGCGCTCGAGTCCTGACGGTCCGCGCGCTTCGCGGCGCCGCCTCCGTGAGCGCACCCCTGATCAGCGTCGTCGTGCGGAGCATGGATCCGCCGACCCTGCCGCGCGCGCTCGCGTCGGTCGCGCTGCAGGACCATCCGGCGATCGAGGTGGTGCTGGTCGCCGCGTGCGGGCCGTCGCACCGGCGGCTCGACGCCGGCGCTTACCCGTTCCGGCTGACCTTCGTCGTGCGCGACGCTCCGCTCGCGCGCCCGGCCGCCGCGAACGCGGGCATCGAGGCCGCGGCCGGCGATTTCGTCACGATGCTCGACCACGACGACGAATTCCTCGAAGGACATCTTTCCGCGCTGGCGAGGGCGCTCGCCGCGGATCCCGGCGCGGGCGCGGCGTACTCGGGGTTCGAGGTCGCCGAAGGGGGGGCGCTGTTCACGAAGGTCGGCCGGCCGTTCCACCGCCTCGCGCTCTTCGAGAAGTCGTACATCCACCACTCGGCGCTGCTCTACCGCCGCTCGCTCCTCGACACCGGGATCGGCTACGACCCCGCGCTCGACATCCACGACGACTGGGACTTCGTGCTGCAACTGTCGGAGCGAACCCGTTTCGCGTACGTCGACCGGACATCGTTCCGCTGGCACGCGGACACCGGCACCTCGGGCGGAGGCGGTGCGGGCAACTTCGACGCCGACAAGTACCAGCGCCAGCGCGCCTACGTGCTCGACAAGTGGGCCGAGGTGCGCGCCGGTCACGCAGCGCGCTTCGCCGAAGGGATGGCGCGGGCGGGCGAGCAGGTCAGGGCGAGCGACGACGCCGGCGCGGACGCGACGCTGCGCGCGCTCGCCGCCGACGCCGCCGACGATCCGGACATCCTCAACCTGCAGGCGATGCTGCGCGCACGGGCCGGCGACGCCCGGGGGGCGGCCGACCTCATGGAGCGTGCGGTCCGCGGCCGGCCCGACGATCCGAACCTGTGGTTCAACAGCGGCATCGCCTGTGCGGGGGCGTCGATGCCGGGCGCGGCGCGGCGCTGCTTCGAACGCGCGCTGGAACTCGCTCCCGACCAGCCGGGCGCGCGCGCCTGGCTCGCGCGCCTCGCGGGCGGCCGCGCGGACGCGCGCTAGAATCGGACGTCCGCCCGTCCCGGGCCGAAATCCACGCCGCTCCCTGCCGCCATGCCCAAGCGCAACGCGTTCTACGCCCAGTCCGGCGGTGTCACCGCCGTCATCAACGCCTCCGCGGCCGGGGTCATCGAGACCGCGCGGAGGCACCGCACGAGGATCGGCAAGGTCTACGCGGGCCGCAACGGGATCATCGGTGCGCTGACCGAGGACCTGATCGACACGTCGAAGGAACCCGCGGCGGCGATCCGCGCCCTCAAGCACACGCCGTCGGGCGCGTTCGGTTCCTGCCGCTACAAGCTGAAGAGCCTCGAGGAATCGCGGGCGCAGTACGAGCGGCTGATCGAGGTGTTCCGCGCGCACGACATCGGGTATTTCTTCTACAACGGCGGCAACGACTCGGCCGACACCTGCCTCAAGGTCTCGCAGATCGCGGGCGCGCTCGGCTATCCGCTCGCCGCGATCCACGTGCCGAAGACGGTCGACAACGACCTCGCGGTCACCGACAACTGCCCGGGTTTCGGCTCGGTCGCCAAGTACGTCGCGACGTCGATGCGCGAGGCGGCATTCGACGTCGCGTCGATGGCGAAGA
>DAOMBL010000125.1:0-8489 GCA_035427325.1 Casimicrobiaceae bacterium | reverse complement strand
GCCACCCGACAGCAAAGGAAGGGCGATGGCCGAAGGTCAACCGAGCGCCGGGCAGCGCGCTGCTGCGTCGGCCGACGTCGAGGCATTCACCGTGCTGGTCGCGCGCGTGACCGCGCGCATCGCGAACCGCGCGCTCGACGCCGCACTGGCGCGCGACCTGAACGTGACGCTCCCGGCCTCCGGGCCGGAAGTCGCGGCGATCGCGCGCGCGTGCCGCGACGCGATCCGCGACGGATGGATGTGCGCACGCGAGGCCGACGGCATCCGCTATGGCCGAGTGGTGAAAGCGGGGCCGGCGACGCACGGTTTCTCGGTCGACGTGGTCGACATGCGCGAGGTCGCGGGTCCGCACCACCGCCACCCGAACGGCGAGATCGACCTGGTGATGCCTCACGACGACGGCGCGCGCTTCGACGGCCACGGCGCGGGCTGGGTCGTGTACGGCCCAGGCTCCGCCCACCGCCCGACCGTCGCCGGCGGCGGCGCACTCATCCTCTACCTGCTGCCCGGCGGCGCGATCGAATTCACGCCGCGCGCGTGACGTCCTCGCGATCCCAGGAACCGACGATGACCGAACGACCCGGACTCTCGCGCGTCGAGCCAGGCGGTGAGGAACCGCGGATCGAGATCCCGCGCATCTACAACGCCGCGCACGACCTGATCGAGCGCAACCTGAAGGCGGGGCGCGCCGCCAAGGCGGCCTACATCGACGATCGAGGATCGACGACCTACGGCGAACTCGCGGTGCGCGTCGACCGGTTCGCGAGCGCGCTCGACAAGCTGGGGGTGCGGCCCGAGGAGCGCGTGCTGGTGTGCCTCCTCGACACGATCGACTTCCCGACGGCGTTCCTCGGGTGCATCAAGGCGGGCGTCGTCCCGATCGCCGCCAACACGCTCCTCACGACGCACGACTACGAATTCATGCTGCGCGACAGCCGCGCGGGCGTGCTCGTGGTGTCGGCGGCGCTGCTGCCCACGTTCCGCCCGCTCATCGGCGCGATTCCGACGCTGCGCCATGTCCTGGTGTCCGGCGCCGCGCCGGGGGACCTGCCGGCGGGTGCGCTCGACTTCGAGGCGTTCGTCGCCGGCGGGCGCGAGGGCTTCGACGCCGTCCCCACGACGCGCGACGATGTGTGCTTCTGGCTCTACTCGTCGGGCTCGACCGGCACCCCGAAGGGAACGATGCACGTCCAGTCGAGCATGATCACGACCGCGTACCTGCACGGCGGCCCGGTCGTCGGGGTCCGCGAGGACGACGTCCTGTTCTCGGCGGCGAAGCTCTTCTTCGCCTACGGCCTCGGCAACGCGCTCACCTACACGCTCGCGTTCGGCACCACCACGATCCTGATGGCCGAGCGCCCGACGCCCGACGCCGTGTTCAAGCGGCTGGTCGAGCGGAAACCGACCATCTTCTACGGCGTGCCGACGCTGTTCGCCGCGATGCTCGCGAGCCCCAACCTTCCCCCGCGCGACGCGGTCGCCGTGCGCATCGCGACGTCGGCGGGCGAGGCGCTGCCCGAGCACATCGGGCGGCGCTTCCGCGACCACTTCGGCGTCGACGTGCTCGACGGCATCGGTTCGACCGAGATGCTGCACGTCTTCCTGTCGAACCGGCCCGGCGACGTGCGCTACGGCACGAGCGGACGGCCGGTTCCCGGCTATGCGCTGCGCATCGTCGACGACGCCGGCGCGCCGGTCCCGCCGGGCGAGGTCGGCGAACTGCAGGTGAGGGGGCCGAGCGCGGCGATGGCGTACTGGAACAACCGCGAGAAGTCGCGCGCGACCTTCCAGGGCGAATGGACGCGCAGCGGCGACAAGTACCGGGTCGACCCCGAGGACGGCCGGTACGTGTATTCGGGGCGAACCGACGACATGCTGAAGGTCGGCGGCATCTACGTGTCGCCGGTCGAGGTCGAATCGGCGCTGGTCACGCACGAGGCGGTCCTGGAAGCGGCCGTGGTCGGGCGCGAGGACGACGACCGTCTGGTCAAGCCGATGGCCTACGTGGTGCTGAAGCCCGGGGCGGCCCGCGGCGAGGCGCTGGCGGACGAACTGCGGCAGCATGTTAAGTTACAGTTGGCGCCGTACAAGTACCCGCGCTGGATCGAATTCCTGGACGAGCTGCCGAAGACCGCGACCGGGAAGATCCAGCGCTTCAAGCTGCGGGCGAGGCTCCGCTGACCGGAGCCCCGGCCGGGGCGGCGATCGACGACGACAGGAGGAGGACGCAATGAGCTACCGGAAGCAGATGACGCGCGTCGCGTGCGCCCTGGCGGGCGCGTTCGCGCTCGCCGCGGGTCCCGCGTTCGCGCAGGGCAAGGTGAAGGTCGGCTTCATGCTGCCCTACACCGGCACCTACGCGGCGCTCGGCAACGCGATCACCAACGGCTTCAAGCTGGCGGTGGCGGAGAACGGCGGCAAGCTCGGCGGCCGCGACATCGAGTACTTCACCGTCGACGACGAGTCGGATCCGGCGAAGGCCCCCGAGAACGTCAACAAGCTCATCAAGCGCGACCAGGTCGACGTCATCGTCGGCACCGTGCACTCGGGGGTCGCGATGGCGATGGCGAAGGCGGCGCGGGACAACAACGCGCTTCTGGTCATTCCGAACGCGGGCGAGGATTCGATCACCGGCGCGATGTGCGCGCCCAACATCTTCCGCACGTCGTTCACCAACTCCGGGCCGGGCTACGCGATGGGCAAGGTCGCGGCCGACAAGGGCTACAAGCGGGTCGTGACGCTCACCTGGAAGTACGCGGCCGGCGACCAGTCGGTCGGCGGCTTCAAGACCGCGTTCGAGAAGGGCGGCGGCAAGGTGATCAAGGAGATGACGCTGCCGTTCCCCAACGTCGAATTCCAGCCGTTCCTGACCGAGATCGCCTCGCTGAAGCCCGACGCGGTCTACGTGTTCTTCGCGGGGGGCGGTGCGGTGAAGTTCGTCAAGGACTACGACGCCGCGGGATTGCGCAAGACGATCCCGCTGCTCGGGCCGGGCTTCCTGACCGACGGCACGCTCGAGGCGCAGGGTGCCGCGGCGGACGGGCTGCTCACCACGCTGCACTACGCGGACCAGCTCGACAACCCGAAGAACAACGCGTTCCGGGCGGCCTACAAGAAGGCGTACAACGTCGAGCCCGACGTCTACGCGATGCAGGGTTACGACGCGGGCCAGCTGCTCGTGGCCGGCACGAAGGCGGTCGGCGGCGACATGAGCAAGCGCGACGCGCTCGTCAAGGCGATGCATGCCGCGAAGCTCGACAGCCCGCGCGGCCCGTTCTCGCTCTCGCGCGCGAACAATCCGATCCAGGACTACTACCTGCGCCAGGTGGTCGGCAAGGAGAACAAGGCGATCGGCATCGCGATCAAGGGCTACGAGGATCCGGCGACCGGGTGCAAGATGTGATTCAGTTGACAGTTGACAGTTGACAGTTGACAGTTGACAGTCGGCAAGTGCCCCCGGACGCGGAGGCGGGGGCGCGGAAGGTCGACCGCGGAGCAGCGCGGGATCGGTCGTTCGAAGGCAGGTGCGGGGCGCGGGGCGGAGACGCCTCCGCGCCCTGTTGTTATTTGAGGGCGGCGCGGGAACAATACCGGCCGGGCGTCGGGCGCGCCGACCCGGCCGGCCCTGTCGGGCTGAAGCCCGACCCACGGATTTCACCCGCGCCGCGCGATGCGCCGCATACGCCGCCTTCGGATTCTGTTACCTGTTACCTGTTACCTGATGCCTGACGCCCGATGTCGATCTTCGCGATCCAGCTGCTGAACGCGCTGCAGTACGGGCTCCTGCTCTTCCTCGTGGCGAGCGGGCTCACGCTGATCTTCGGGATCATGGGGATCATCAACCTCGCGCACGGCAGCTTCTACATGATCGGCGCGTACATGGCGTTCGCGCTCTCGTCGATGACCGGCAGCCTCGCGGTCGCGATGATCCTCGGCATCGTGCTCTCGGTCGTCCTCGGCCTCTTCCTCGAATGGGCGCTGTTCTCGCACCTGTACAGGCGCGACCACCTCGAGCAGGTGCTCCTGACCTACGGCCTCATCCTGATCTTCGAGGAACTGCGCAGCCTCGCCGTCGGCAACGACGTGCACGGCGTGCCGGTCCCCGCGATCTTCGGCGGCTCCATCGCCCTCGGCGACACGATGACCTATCCGGTCTACCGGCTGGTGATGTCGGCGGTGTGCCTCGCGATCGCCTTCGGCATGTACCTCGTCATCCAGCGCACGCGGCTCGGCATGATGATCCGGGCGGGCGCCTCGAACCGCGAGATGGTCGGCGTGCTGGGCGTCAACGTGAACCTCGTGTTCCGGATCGTCTTCGCGCTCGGCGTGGCGCTCGCCGCCTTCGCCGGGATGCTCGCGGCGCCGGTGTCGTCGGTGTACCCGGGCATGGGCCAGCAGGTGCTGATCATCTGCTTCGTCGTCGTCGTGATCGGCGGGATCGGGTCGGTGTGGGGCGCGCTCGCCGCGTCGCTGCTGATCGGGCTCGCGGACACCTTCGGCAAGGTGTTCTTCCCCGACTACGCGGGCATCGCGGTGTACCTGCTGATGGCGGCGATCCTGCTCTGGCGGCCCGAGGGCCTGTTCCGCCGCGCCTGACCCGTGCCGCGACGCCACTTCGCCCCGCTCGTCGCGCTCGCGCTCGTCGCGCTCTTTCCGCTGTCGGGCGCGGGGTTCTACGTCGAGCTGACGACGAAGATCATGATCATGGCGATCTTCGCGCTGTCGCTCGACCTCCTCGTCGGATGGACCGGGCTCGTGAGCTTCGGGCACGCGGCCTACTTCGGCGTCGGCGCGTACGCGCTCGCGCTCCTGTCGCCGCAGGCGGCGGCGGCCGGCATGTGGAGTTCGCTGGGACTCGCGGTCCTGGCGGCCGCCGCCTGCGCGCTCGTCGTCGGCGTCTTCGTGCTGCGCACGCGCGGCATCTACTTCATCATGGTGACGCTCGCGTTCGCGCAGATGTTCTACTTCGTGTTCCACGACACCGACTTCGGTGGCGGCTCGGACGGGCGCTACGTGAACGTCAAGCCGGACGCGTCGATCGCGGGCTTCGTGCCCTTCGACCTCGACCGCCCGTTGCACGTCTACTACGTCGTGCTGGCCGTGCTGGTCGCCGTGTTCCTGTTCCTGCAGCTCCTCCTGCGCTCGCCGTTCGGCCGCGCGCTGCAGGGCATCCGGGCGAACGAGCAGCGGATGCGCGCGCTCGGCTTTCCCGTGACCGCGTACAAGCTCGCGGCGTTCACGCTCGCGGGCGCGCTCGCGGGCCTCGCCGGCTGGCTGCTCGCGGCCCAGACCGGATTCGTCAATCCCGAGATCCTCTCGTGGCACCAGTCCGGCAACGTCCTGCTGATGGTGATCCTCGGCGGCGCCGGGACGCCGTTCGGCCCGATCGTCGGCGCGTTCGCGTTGACGCTGCTGCACGAACTCTTCAGCACGCTCACCACGCACTGGCAACTGTGGCTCGGCGTCTCGATCGTGCTGATCGTGCTGTTCCTGCCCGGCGGGCTCGGCCACCTGGCGCGGCGCGTGAAGCGCAGCCTCTTCGGCGGAGTGCGGGATGTCTGAGCGGGCGACGCCGGAGCGCGGCGCGAACTCGGGGCGCGACGGTGCGGCGCGCGCGGAGCCGGCCGCGGGAGGTGCCGTGCTGCTCGAGGCGGAGGGCCTCACCCGCCGCTTCGGCGGGCTCGCGGCATGCGACGGCGTGGCGATCGCGTTGCGGCACGGCCAGCTGCACGCGCTGCTGGGCCCGAACGGCGCCGGGAAGTCGACGCTCATCAACCTCCTGTCGGGCGATCTCAAGCCGACGGCGGGCAGCATCCGGCTGAAGGGCGAGGAGATCGCGCACCTGCCGCCCGAGCGGCGTTCGCGCCGGGGGATCGGCCGCAGCTACCAGAAGACCAACATCTTCCCCGGCTTCACGGTGTTCGAGAACGCCAGGCTCGCCGCACAGTCGCGCGATCCGAGACCCTGGGCGGTGGCGAGCGACGCGGAGCGCGATGCGGGTTCGCGCGAGCGCGCGCGGCACGGCCTCGCGCTCGCGGGACTGGACGAGGGCGTCGAGCGGCAGGCGGGCGCACTGTCGCACGGCGAGCAGCGCCAGCTCGAGATCGCGATGGTCCTCGCGACCCGGCCCGAGGTGCTGCTCCTCGACGAGCCGCTCGCCGGCATGGGTGCGGAGGAATCGGCGCGCATGGTCGCGCTGCTGAAGCGCCTCGCGGCCTCGCACGCGATCCTCCTGGTCGAGCACGACATGGACGCGGTGTTCGCGCTCGCCGACGTGATCACGGTGATGGTGAACGGCCAGGTGCTGGAGTCCGGCCCCCCGGCGCGGATCCGCGCGAGCGCCGAGGTTCAGCGCGCCTACCTGGGGCATGCCGACCATGGCTGACGTGCTCCTCGAGGCGAGGGGACTGCACGCGTACTACGGCGCGAGCCACGTGCTGCACGGGGTCGACTTCGCGGTGCACGAGGGCGAGTCGGTGGGCCTCATGGGCCGCAACGGCATGGGGAAGACCACGCTGATCCGCAGCATGCTGGGGCTCGTGCCCCCGCGCAGCGGCACGGTCCGGGTGCGCGGTTTCGACGTGAGCGGCTGGCCGACGTTCCGCATCACGCGACAGGGAATCGCCTACGTCCCGGAGGGGCGTGGCATCTTCCCGAACCTGACGGTGCTCGAGAACCTGCAGATGGCCGCACGCCCGGCGCCCGACGGACGCTGCGACTGGACGGTCGAGCGCGTGCTGGCGACCTTCCCGAGGCTCGCTGAACGGATCGGCCACGGGGGCGCGCAGCTCTCCGGAGGCGAGCAGCAGATGCTCACGATCGGACGCGCGCTCGCGACCAATCCGTCGCTCCTCGTCCTCGACGAGGCGACCGAGGGGCTCGCGCCGCTGATCGCGAGGGAGATCTGGCGCATCGTGGGCGAGATCCGCGCCTCGCGCATCGCGACGGTGATCGTCGACAAGAACTACGCGCAGGTGACCGCGATCACCGACCGCAACGTCGTGCTGGTCAAGGGGCAGGTCGCCTACGAGTGCGACGGCGCCACGGCGCGCGCCGCGCCGCAGGCGCTCTCCGCGCTCCTCGGCGTGTAGCGCGATGGCGTTCGTCGATCTCCCCGGCGCGCGGCTCGAGGTCGAGCGCATCGACGTCGGTCGCGCGGCGGTCGCGCCGGTCGTCATGCTGCACGAGGGCCTGGGCTCGGTCGCGATGTGGAAGGACTTCCCGCACCGCGTCGCCCACGCGGCCGGCCGCGATGTCGTCGTCTACTCGCGCGCAGGCTACGGGCGTTCGTCGCCCGCGCGCCTGCCGCACGGCGTGCGCTACATGCACGACGAGGCGCTCGTCGTGCTGCCGCGGCTCCTCGACGCGCTCGGGATCGCGCGGCCGGTCCTGCTCGGCCACAGCGACGGCGCGTCGATCGCGCTGATCCACGCCGGAGCGTCGGGCCGGCCGGTGGCCGGGCTCGCGCTGATGGCGCCGCACGTGATGGTCGAGGACCTGTCGGTCGCGAGCATCGAGGCCGCGAAGGTCGCCTGGGCCACGACCGACCTGCGCGCGCGCCTCGCCCGCTACCACGACGACGTCGACGCCGCGTTCACCGGCTGGAACGACATCTGGCTCCACCCGGACTTCCGCGCCTGGAACATCGAGGACGAGGCGCGCGGCGTGCGCTGCCCGGTGCTGGCGATCCAGGGCGAGGACGACGAGTACGGTACGATGGAGCAGGTCGACCGCATCGCGCGCCTCGTGCCCGACACCGAGGTCGTGCGCCTCGCCGACTGCCGGCATTCGCCGCATCGCGACCAGCCGCAGGCGGTGCTCGACGCGCTGGTGCGCTTCCTCGACCGCCTGTCCTGAGGACCCCGCGATGGCCTTCGTCAGCGAGAAGCTGATCCGCTTCCACCACTGCGACCCCGCGGGGATCGTGTTCTATCCGCAGTACTTCGTGCTGATGAACGAGCTGGTCGAGGACTGGTTCGAGCGCCGGCTCGGCATTCCGTTCTCGCAGCTGCACCAGCACGACCGCCTCGGCGTGCCGATGGGCCGTGTCGAATGCGACTTCCTCGAGCCCTCGAAGATCGGCGACGTCGTCGCGTTCGAACTCACCGTCGAGCGACTCGGCAACGCGTCGATCCGCGTGTCCGTCGTCGGCCGCTGCGGCGACGAGGCGCGCCTGCGCGCCACGCTCACGCTGGTGCTCGCGTCGCTCGACACGTGGCGTGCGGTGGCGCTGCCTCCCGCGTTGCGGGAGCGGATGGCGCGGGATCTCGTCGACGCGGAGCGAGTCGCTCGATAAGGAACGACGGAGCGGGGTCGGACGAGGTGGGTAAACTCGGGCATCCGATCTTCGATTCCGGAAGGAAGCAACGTGCATTACGTCGGCAAGGCAACCCGCGATGTGTCGAGCCTGCTGGTGGACTACGCGCGGAGCGGTCGCGCGGACTCCTTCGTCGGCCGAACCTCGGAGCCCTATCCCATCACCGCCGATC
>DAOMBL010000124.1:0-8497 GCA_035427325.1 Casimicrobiaceae bacterium | reverse complement strand
GTCGACAACGTCTACGGCGACCGCAACCTGTTCTGCACCTGCATCCCCGTGACGGACAGCGAGGAATCGTCCGCGGTCGGCAGGAGATCCGACGCCCGGGTGGCCTGACGATGCGCGTCCTCGTCCTCGGCGGCGGGGTGATCGGCGTCACCGCCGCGTGGTACCTCGTCTCCGACGGCCACGAGGTGACGCTCGTCGACCGGCAACCGGGCGCCGCGCTCGAGACGTCGTTCGCGAACGGCGGCCAGATCTCGGCCTCCTACGCGGAGCCCTGGGCGAACCCGGAAGCGCCGCTCAGGGTGCACAAGTGGCTCGGCAAGGAGGACGCGCCGCTCCTCTTCCGCCCGAGCGCCGACTGGCGGCAATGGCGCTGGGGCGTGCAGTTCCTCGTCGAGTGCCTGCCCTCGCGCACCCGCCACAACACGATCCAGTGCCTCAATCTCGCGCTCTACTCGCGCGACCAGCTGCGCGACCTCCGCGCGGCGACCGGCATCGCCTACGACCACCTCGAGCGCGGCATCCTGCAGTTCTACACCGATGCGAAGGAGTTCGAGCACGGGGTCGCATCGGCCGCGCTGATGCGCGAGTACGGATGCGACCGCGTCGTGCGCACGCCCGACGAGTGCGTCGCGATCGAGCCCGCGCTCGCGCAGTGCCGCGACCGCATCGCGGGCGGCATCTTCACCGCTTCCGACGAGACCGGCGACGCGCAGGTCTTCACCGTGGAACTCGCGAACCTCGCGGCCGCGCGCGGCGCGGCGTTCCACTGGAACACGACGATCGAGGCGATCGATGCCGCCGGCGACGCGGTCACCGGCGTCCGCGTCCGCGATGCAGGGGGCGCCAGTCGCACGCTCGTCGCCGACGCCTACGTCGTCGCGCTCGGCAGCTTCAGCCCGCTCCTGCTCGCGCCGATCGGCGTGCCCTGCGGGGTCTACCCGGCCAAGGGCTACTCGATCACGCTCGACGTGGGCGCGCACCGCGGCGCACCGGTGGTGTCGCTCACCGACCTCGCGTGGAAGATCGTGCTGACGCGCCTGGGCGACCGATTGCGCGTGGCCGGGACCGCGGAACTCAACGGCTGGAACACCGAGATGAACGATCGCCGCTGCCGGGCGCTCGTCGAGCGCACCTTCGAACTCTTCCCCGACGCGGGCGAGCGCGAGAGCGCGACGTTCTGGACCGGCCTGCGCCCGGCCACGCCCTCGAACGTGCCGCTGATCGGACGTACGCGTCGCTACCGCAACCTGTGGCTCGACACCGGGCACGGGACGCTCGGCTGGACGATGGCGTGCGGCTCCGGTCGCGCGCTCGCCGACCTGATCGCGGGCCGGGCGGCAGGCGTCGATTTTGCTTTCCTCGGCGGATCTCGCTCCGGCTGAACCCGCATGTTCGCGCTCCGTTCGCTCAATCGCTTCCAGGCCGCCGGGATCCACCTGGCGATTTCGACGCTCGTCGCGGCGACCGTCCTCGCCGCGCTGCTGCTGGTCTGGTATCCGCAGCCGTACTTCCGGCTCGCCGGAGGCGCCGGCCTGATGCTGATCCTCATCGGCGTCGACGTGGTGCTGGGGCCGCTGCTGACGCTCGTCGTGTTCGACCCGCGCAAGAAGAGCCTGCCGATCGACCTGTCGGTGATCGCGCTGCTGCAGTTCGCCGCGTTCGCCTACGGCATCTCGGTGATCGCGCAGGCCCGGCCGGTCTATGTCGTGTTCGCCGGGGAGCGCTTCACCGTCGTCGCCGCGAACCAGATCCATCCCGAGTCGCTGGCCGCGGCGAAGCCTCCGTTCGACACGCTGCCGGTCGACGGCCCGCGCCTGGTCGGCGCGCGCATGCCCGACGATCCGGGCGAGCGGCAGAAACTCGTGCTGCTCGCCGCCTCCGGCATCGACCTGCCGGCCCTGCCGCGCCATTTCGTGCCGTTCGCCGACGTCGCCGACGACCTGAAGGCGAAGGCGCGCCCGCTCGCCGAACTCTATCGGGGCGACGCGGAGGCGAAGGCGAGGATCGACGCCGGGCTCGCGCGCACCGGACGCCCGGCGGGCTCGCTCGCCTGGGTGCCGGTCCTCGGGCGCATGGAGGCCGCCACCGCGATCGTGGACAAGTCGACCGGCGAAGTCATCGCGGTGCTGCCGGTCTATCCGTTTCGCTGAGGCCGCCGCGGCCGCGCAGGACGGCATCCCGATGGACCTGTTCGGGGGCGCGAGGCAGCCGGTCGATGCGTGAATCGTGCGCGGCCGGACGGGGCGCGACGCGAGCGGGCGCTATAATCGGATTCCGCTTCCCCGCGCACTCCGCATGCTCCGATTCCTCGCGGCGCTCGCGGTCGCCGCGAGCGCGCTGACGCCGCTCCCCTCGGCCGCCCAGGGTCCCGTTCCTCCGTCCGTCGCCGCCGCCGCCTGGACGCTCGTCGACGCGACGAGCGGCCAGACGATCGCCTCGCACCAGGCCGACGCGCGGCGCGACCCGGCGTCGATCACCAAGCTGATGACCGCGTACGTCGTGTTCGGCGCGCTGCGCCAGAAGACGATCCTGCCCTCGCAGATGGTGACCGTGTCGCAGACCGCGTGGAAGGCGGAGGGCTCGCGCATGTTCATCGAGCCGCGCAAGAGCGTGACGGTCGACGAACTCGTGCACGGCATGATCATCCAGTCCGGCAACGATGCGTCGATCGCGCTGGCCGAGCTCGTCGCCGGGTCGGAAACCGCGTTCGTCGAGCGCATGAACCAGGAGGCGAAGCGGCTCGGCATGCAGGACACGCAGTACGCCAACGCGACGGGGCTCGCCGACCCGCGCCACTGGTCGACCGCCGCCGACATCGCGAAGCTCGCGCGCGCGATCGTGCGCGACTACCCGGAGTTCTATCCGCTGTACTCGCAGAAGGAATTCCGCTACAACAACATCACGCAGCCCAACCGCAACCGGCTGCTGTGGTCGGACCCCTACGTGGACGGCATGAAGACCGGGCACACCGAAGCCGCGGGCTGGTGCCTCGTCGCGTCGGCGAAGCGCGGCGAGCGGCGGCTCGTCTCGGTCGTGCTCGGCGCCTCATCCGACCATGCGCGCGCCTCGGAGAGTCAGAAGCTCCTCAACTTCGGCTTCCAGGCCTTCGATACCGTGCAGCTCTACCAGGCGGGCAAGCCGGTCGCGTCGCTCCGGGTGTGGAAAGGGGCGGCCCGGAAAGTCGGCGCCGGGTTCCTCGCGGACCGCTACCTCACGCTGCCCAGAGGACGCGCGGGCGACCTGAAGCTCACGATGGAAGCCATGGAGCCGATCGTCGCGCCGGTCGCCCGCGGACAGCGCATCGGTGTCGTCCGCGTCTCGCTCGACGGCGCGCCCGCCGCCGAGTTTCCGCTGATCGCGCTCGAGGAAGTGGGGCCGGCGAACCTGTTCGTCCGCGCGTGGGACAGCGTGCGCCTGTGGTTCGAGTAGAGCCGCCGCTCCCCCGCCGGCTCCGGAACGTCACGAGGACCCGACGATGAGCGAGCACGCGCAGATCGTTTACCTGAACGGAAGTTTCCTGCCGATCGGCGAGGCCCGCGTCTCGGTGCTCGATCGTGGGTTCATCTACGGCGACGGCGTCTACGAGGTGATCCCGGCGTACCGGCGCGCGCCGTGCCGGATGCCCCACCACCGCCGGCGCCTCCAGGCGAGCCTCGACGGCATCCGGCTCGCCAATCCGATGGACGACGCGGGCTGGGAGGACGTCGTGCGCGACCTGATCGCGCGCCAGCCCTTCGACGACCAGTCGGTCTACCTGCAGGTCACGCGCGGGGTCGCGAAGCGCGACCACGCCTTCCCGCGCGGCGTCCCCGCCACCGTGTTCATGATGAGCAACCCGCTCACGCTGCCGTCGCGGGAACAGGTCGAACGCGGCGTCGCGGTCGTCACCGCCGAGGACAACCGCTGGCTGCGCTGCGACCTCAAGACGACGTCCCTCGTCGGGAACGTCCTGATGCGGCCACTCGCGGCCGACCACGACGCGATCGAGACGGTGTTGTTCCGCAACGGCTGGCTCACCGAGGCCTCCGCCTCGAACGTGTTGGTCGTCCGGGGCGGCGCCATCGTCGCGCCGCCGAAGGATCACCAGATCCTGCCGGGCATCACCTACGACGCGACGATCGAGTTCGCCCGGGCCGCGGGCATGGCGATGGAGATCCGTCCGGTGCGCCGCGAGGAGGCGCTCGCCGCCGACGAGATGTGGATCTCGTCGTCGACGAAGGAAGTGCTCGCGGTGACGAGCGTGGACGGCAAGCCGTTCCGCGGCGGCGTGCCCGGGCCGATGTTCCGCCGCATGTACGCGGTATTCCAGGACCACAAGCCCGCGGGTTCGCGCCGCGGATAGGCCCCCGCCCCCGGCCGGCGGAGGCCGGACCGCGGGCATCACAACGGTCGCGTCCATCCGTAGCGGTGCTCGTGGAACACGAGGCCGCGGCCCGCGCCGCGCGCGCATGCCTGCACGTCGCCGATGAACACGATGTGGTCGCCGGCGCGGTGGCGCGCGTGGTGCGAGCACTCGATCCAGGCGACGCATCCCTCGATCAGCGGCGCCTGCGACCAGCCGAGCCGGTAGGCAACGCCCTCGAAGCGGTCGGTGTGCGGACGCGAGAACCGCCGCGCGAGTTCCGCCTGCGACGACGAGAGCACGTTGACGCTGTAGCGCTCCGCCGTCTCGAACGCGGGGAGCGAGAGCGAGCGGCGCGACAGGCTCCACAGCACGAGCGGCGGGTCGAGCGACACCGAATTGAACGAGTTCGCCGTGAAGCCGACGAACCGGCCGTCCTCGCGGCGTGCGGCGATCACCGTCACGCCGGTCGCGAACTGGGCGAGCGCGTCGCGGAACTGGTGCTCGGAGAAGTCGCGCGCGGGCGCGGGGGAGGCGCGGTCCAAGGGCGCAGCGGAGGCGGTCGCGTGGGCGCGAGCGGTCCCCGATGGTACCGGAAGCCGGCACGGTACCCGCGTGCGGCCGGAACGGCCGCACTCCCCGGGTCGCCCCGCGTGGAGCGAGGCGGGCTTTGCTAAACTAATCCGGCAACCAGCGCCGAATCGATCCGAGCCGTTCGCCGATGGCCGTTCCGCTGCAGAAGATCATCGCCAGCCGATACGCCGGCCGCAACCTGCCGGTCGCGCTCGTCCTGCCCGACGGGGGAAGGATCGCACTGTCCGCTTCGCCGGAGGTCGAGGTCGTCGCGCGCACCTGGGCGGGCCTCAAGGCGCTCGCGTCGCCCGCGATGGGCTCGCTCGCGCGCGCCTACGTCCGCAACGACATCGACTTCAGTGGAGGCGCGAAGCGGGTCCTCGCCATCGCCGAATCGCTGGTCGGCGACATCACGCACGGCCACGACACGCTGCGCGAGCGGCTCCGGCTGTGGCGGCACCAGCACCGTCCCAACCAGGCGAACATCCAGCACCACTACGACGTCAGCAACGCGTTCTACCGCCTGTGGCTCGACGAGCGGATGGTCTACTCCTGCGCCTACTACGAGCGCGACGACATGACGCTCGGCGAGGCGCAGCTCGCGAAGCTCGACCACATCTGCCGCAAGCTCCGGCTCGAGGAGGGGCAGCGTTTCCTCGACATCGGCTGCGGCTGGGGCGGTCTGGTCTTCCGGGCGGCGGAACGTTACGGCGTGCGCGCGACCGGCATCACGCTCTCGAAGAACCAGTTCGAGCACGTGAAGCGCGAGATCGCCGCGCGCGGCCTCGAAGGCCGCGTCGAGGTGCGCCTGCAGGACTACCTCGACCTGCCGGAAGGCGAGCACTACGACCGCATCGCGAGCATCGGGATGTTCGAGCACGTGGGTGTTGCCCGGTTCCCGAAGTACTTCGGCAAGATCGCGCGGGTGCTCGCGCCCGGCGGCTTCGTCCTGAACCACGGCATCACGCACAACGCGATGCACGGCGCGAGCCTCGGCAGCGGCATCGGCGACTTCGTCGAGGAGTACGTGTTTCCCGGCGGCGAGCTCACGCACGTCCACCGCGTGATCGAAGGGATGGCCGCGCAGGGGCTCGAGGCGGTCGACGCGGAGGCGCTGCGCGAGCACTACGCGCGCACGCTGTGGCAGTGGACCGAACGGCTCGAGGCCAACGGCGAGGCCGCGCGCCGCGAAGCCGGCGAGGAGCGCTACCGCGTCTGGCGCATCTACCTCGCGGGCTCGGCGCACGCGTTCGACCGCGGCTGGCTCTCGCTGTGGCAGGTCCTCGCGGGGAAGCCGCACGCCGACGGCAGGCTGCCGCGCCCGGCAACGCGGCGCTACATGTACCCTTGACTGGCGTCGGGATCGCGGGGAGGGGATCGGAGGCGCCGGCGTCTGCGCCGCAAGCGCATCCGGCGCCGACCGTTGGCCCTGCAGGTCCGGCCGACGCCGGACCCGCTGCGAAACCGGGCGCCGCCGGCGCTCGAAGCGTCCGCGGCGGATGTGCCGCGAACCCGGATTCCTGATCCGGATGAAGGTCCTAGTCATCGGCGCCGGCTTCGCCGGCTGCTGCGCGGCGCTGCTGATGCGCGAGTCGCTCGGTGCGGAGGTGACCGTGCTCGAGCGCGAGCGCGTGCCCGGAGGCATGCTGCGGACGCTCCACACGGACGAGGGCATCCCCTACGAGTACGGTCCGCGCGTCGTGAGCGTGTTTCGCGGAACGCCGGACGTGCTTCCCTTCCTGCGTCGGTGGCTCGACCTCCGGGAACGCGACATCTACCAGGGCACGCGGCTGCGGCCGGACTACCCGGTCGTTCCCTTCCCGGTCGACATCGAGAGCCTGCGCAAGCTGCCCTGCGGGGCAACGATCGAGGCGGAACTCGCCGCGATCCGCGAACGCGCCGCGCCGCCCGGCGAGCGCGACCTGCGCGACTATCTCGAGTCGACGGTCGGGCCCACGCTCACCGCGCTCGCGTTCGAAGGCTTCAACCGGAAGTTCTGGGGACGCCGGCTCACCGAGATGCCTGCCGCGTGGGGCAAGCTCCGCAGGCTCGAGCGCATCGCCGCGAACGGCGCGTGGCGACTGCCGAGCGAGGCGGCTCACTACTATCCGGAGGGCGGATTCAACCCGCTGTTCGACCGGATGCTCGATGGCGTCGACGTGCGCTACGGCACCACCGTGCATCGCGTCGACGCCACCGCGCGCGGCGCGACCGTTGTGACCGACGCGGGAGAGTTCGCCGCCGACCTCGTCGTCAGCACCGCGCCGATCGACGCGCTGCTCGACTTCCGGCACGGCCGGCTCGAGTGGCGCGGCTACCGCGTCGAGGTCGATCTCGCCGACCCGGCCGCCGGACCTCCGCTCGGCGCCGCGCCCGACGGCGTCCCGTTCTCGTGGCTCTACACGCCGTGGGCCGAGACGCCGGTGTGCCGCACGACCGATTTCGGCGCGATCCACCACGGCCCCCGCATGGCCGACCGCCCCGGGAAGACCGTGCTGCTGCGCGAGATCGTCGACGACCGCGTGAGCATGTACCCGGTGTGGTGGGAGGACGAGCGGTTCCTGCGGTACCTCGACGACGCGACGCGCTGGCCGAACGTGATCCCCCTGGGGCGCCTCGGCCTCTACAAGTACACGACGATGGACAGCACCTACGCGATGGTGCGGCGCCTGGCGGCCTCGCTCGACGACTACCTCGCGGGCGGGCCGGCGCGGCGCGCCGAGATCCTGCGTGGCGTGCGCGGCGACTGGGGGAACTGAGCGCCTTCGCGCGCCCCGCTACGCGAACTCGCGCGCCACCGCGCGCTCGAGTTCATCGATCGTCGAGACGGCGACCACGCGCGCGCCCGAGAACCGGTCGAACCAGCGGTCGTAGGCGCCGCACGCGACTTCCCAGCCGCGCTTCGCGTAGACGATGTTGACGCCGCCGAACCAGCTCGCGAGGTACGAGCTCCCGCCCAGCACCGACACGAAGCGCTCGCATCCGGCATAGAGCCGCAACTGCAGCTCGTTGTAGCCGAGGTCGGGATGGCGCTCGCGCAGCGCCTGGATCGTGAGGACGTCGGGAAAGGCGCGCTCGATCGCCTCGATGTCGCCGAGTTCGCGGATCGCCTGATGGTCGTTCACGATGTCGGCTTCGCGCGGCCGGTTGTAGACGACCTGGTAGCGCGAGCGGAGTCCGGCGACGAGCTCGAGCAGGGCGCCGGTGGGCAGGTAGTTGGTCATCGACCGATGCCAGCGGTAGCTCTCGACCGTCGCCTTGTTGCACACGACGCAGGTCGGCTTGTCGAAGCGGAAGCGGGAATCGCGGTAGACGTCGCGATACGGCGGCGGCGCCCAGCGGTCGGTGGCGAGCGACTCGGGGAACGACGAGCGGTCGTAGCGCGCGAATCCGGCCACGCCGATCGGGTACTCGGTGATCGGGACGTAGCGACGGAGCTCCCGCCGCTCCTCGTGCCGCGGCGAGAAGTAGTAGAGGCAGCGCGTGTCGGGGGTCGAGACCGTGAGCGCCAGCCGGCCTTCGCGATGCAGCCAGTACGCATAGGGGACGACCGCGAGGAGCTCGAACGCGAACTCGCCGAAG
>DAOMBL010000123.1:990-8501 GCA_035427325.1 Casimicrobiaceae bacterium | reverse complement strand
GACGGGGTCCGTGGCGATGCGGAAGAAATGTGTCGGCCTGAAGGCCGACCCACAAGGCCGACCCACGACTCTGCTGCTGTGGGTCGGGCTTCAGCCCGACGGGATCCATGGCATTGCGATGAAGTGCGTCGGCCTGAAGGCCGACGCCTCCCGGCGCTCGATGCGCCGGCGCCGGAATCGCCGGCGCGACTGTCCTCTGACCTCTGACTCCTGTCTCCTGATGTCGGCCTGAAGGCCGACCCACAAGGCCGACCCACGAAAGACGCCTCCCGGCGCTCGATGCGCCGGCACCGGAATCACCGGCGCCCCTGACCTCTGATCCCTGTTCCCTGATCCCTGATGTCGGGCCGACCCGCACGGCCGGCCGCCGGCGCGATAATGGCTGCCGACCCCCCATGGCCTACACGTTCGACGCCTTCCTCGACGCGATCGGCGACAACCGGTACGGCGACGACGCGCTGCTCGCGAAGTTGCTCGACCGGTACGCGGGCGCCTCGCGTGCGCGGGACGCGGACCTCTCGCGCTTCGGGGCGCGCGTGGCCGGGCCGCTCGCACGCCTCGCCGAGGAATCCGCGCAGCCGGCGAACGCACCGTCGCTTCGTCGATTCGACGCCTGGCACCGGCGGATCGACGAGATCGTGCTCCCGCCCTCGACCAAGGCCGCACTCGCCGAGGTCGCCGGCGCCGAG
The DNA here is from genome assembly GCA_035427325.1 of Casimicrobiaceae bacterium. Lineage (GTDB taxonomy): Bacteria > Pseudomonadota > Gammaproteobacteria > Burkholderiales > Casimicrobiaceae > VBCG01. The sequence continues at coordinate 7,812 of DAOMBL010000123.1, read as the reverse complement.
CGGCTGGGCGTCCTCCACGGCGATCCCTTCGCGTTCTACGCGAAGACCTACCTCGCCCACCAGAACGGCGAAGCCGGCGTCGCGTGCTCGCTCGCCTGCACCGATGGCATGACCCGCACGCTCGATGCGCTTGGCGACCGGGCGGAGCACCGCGAAGCGCTCGCCCGGATGCGCGCGTCGAACGCGGAACGTGTCTGGCACGCGGCCCAGTTCGTCACCGAGATCCAGGGCGGGTCCGACGTCGGAGCGAACGCGGTCGAGGCGCGTCCGGCGGGCGCGGGCGCGTACGAGCTGCACGGCCCGAAGTGGTTCTGCTCGAACGTCAACGCCGACTACTACCTCGTGAGCGCGCGCCCCTCGGGCGCCCCCGCGGGACCGAAGGGGATCGCGATCTTCCTCGTGCCCGCGTACCTCGACGGCGGCACGGCGCGCAACGGCGTGACGATCGACCGCCTGAAGGACAAGCTCGGCACGCGCGAACTCGCGACCGCCGAACTCACCTTCGAGGGCGCGGTCGGATGGCCGATCGGACCGCTCGACCGCGGCCTCGCGAACCTCGTCGATCTCGTGCTCGTCACCTCGCGCATCGCCTGCGTGCTCTACGCGGCCGCGAGCCTTCGCCAGGCCGAGCGCATCGCGCGCGCCTACGCGACGTTTCGCACCGCTTTCGGCCGCCCGATCGCCGACTTCGCACCGGTGCGCCGCAGCCTCGACGAGATCGCCGTCGCCCGCGAGCGTTCGCTCGCTGTCGCGTTCGAACTCCTGCGGCTGTGGCCGGCGCGGGACGGATCCGCCGACGCGGCGGACTTCCGCGTGCTGCTCTCGCTCGCCAAGCCGGTGATCACGCAGCGGGCGAGCACCCTGCTGCACGAAGCGGTGATGCTGCTCGGCGCCAACGGCATCGAGGAGCGCTTCTCGCCGCTGCCGCGCCTGTACCGCGACGCCGCGGTGATGGAGACCTGGGAAGGGCCGCACAACGTGCTCTACGCGCAGGCGCAGCGCGACATCGCCCGTCTCGCGCTCGACGCCGGCGACTTCGCGCATCGGATGGCCGGACGCCCCGACGATGCGCTCGCCTCGGCACTCTCCGCGGCGTGTGGAGGCGACGAGGACGCGGCACTCGCGATGCCCGCGGCCGCCGCACGCGTCGTCGACGCTCTCGGCGACCGGGTCCGCGGGAGCTGACGCGCCTCCTGCACGCGCGCCGCGCCCGGGACTCGCCGGTGTAATTCTTACATTCGCATTCGGACGCGTTCGTCCCCGCTTCCCGCATCCGCGCATCGCAAGTATCCTTGCGCGATCAGCGGCAACACGACCGAACGGTCTGGAGGACATTCCGATGAATCGCGATCTGATGCTTGCCGCCGCCAGCGCGACGGCATTGGCGTTGTCGCTCGCTCCTGGGCTCGCGCACGCCCAGGCGAAAGGCGGCACCGCGACCCCGGTCGTCAAGGTCCGGGTGGCCTCCGACCGGTACGTGGTCGTCGACCAGCACCCGATCGTCGTGCAGAAATCCGACACCCGGGGCAGGATCATCTGGGAGCTTCCCGCGCAGGGTCCGTGGCGGTTCCAGTCCGACAGCGTCGCGATCGACGGTGGCCAGTTCCTCGGCTGCAACGTCGAGGCGAAGGGCCTGCGCTACGCGTGCACCGACAAGTCGCCGCGCAAGTCCGCGCTCTTCCCCTACCGCATCACCGTCTACGGCGGCAACGGCGGCGATGCGAAGGCCATCTGGACCGATTCCGCGGTCCAGAACGAATGAGCGTTCGCCGTCGCCGCTGACGCCGCGTGAATCCGACGGCGGACCACGGCTCGCGGTCCACGGCGACTTGCGTAGAATCGTCGCCGATCGCGGCACGGTGCCGCACGGGAGATTGTGCTTGAACGATGCCCCTCCGGCGCACCTCGACGAGGTTCGCGCGACGCTCTACAGCGCGGTGCTCTCCGACGTGCTGGACGAACTCGGATGCATGCACCAGGCGATGTCGCCCGGCATCCGGCCGCTCGACGAAGGGCTCGTGCTCGCAGGCTACGCGCGGACCGGCCTCTTCCGCGAGGTGAGCGCGGCGGTGCCCGGCGAGAATCCCTACGAACTCGAGATCCGTGTCGTCGACGACCTGAAGCCCGGCGAAGTCATGGTGTTCGGCTGCGGCGGTTCGCGCAAGATCGCCCCCTGGGGCGAGCTGCTGACGACCGCATCGCGCGCCCGCGGCGCCGTCGGCGCGGTCACCGACGGCTTCGTGCGCGATGTCCGGATGATCCGCGGGATGCGCTTCCCGGTGTTCCACGGCGGCATCGCGCCGCTCGACTCGAAGGGCCGCGGCAAGGTCGTCGCGATCGACGTCCCGATCGACTGCGCCGGCGTGCGCGTCGAGCCGGGCGACCTCGTGTTCGGCGACGTCGACGGCGTCGTCGTCGTGCCGCGTAAGCTCGAGGCCGAGGTGCTGCGCCGCGCGTTCCGCAAGGTGGCCGGCGAGAACACGACGCGCGAGGAACTCGCGAACGGCGCGAAGCTCGCCGACGTTTTCGCGCGACACGGCATCCTGTAGCGGCCATGGGATGCGCTGCCCCGACGCCCGCCCTCGCGTGCCGCGTCTCCACGACGGCGCGGCCGCAGTGAGGCGGACGATGCGATGAGGGCCCTTGCCCTGGCCGCGATGGCCGCGCTCCTGGCGTTCGCCGCGTACGGCCAGGCGCCGGAGCAGCCGCGCATGTATCCGGGCACCGAATTCCCCGGCAACGACCTGGGCGACCTGCCCGCCGCCTCGCCGGAGGATTGCGCCGCGCGCTGCGTTGCGGATACCCGATGCAAGGCGTTCACCTGGCGCATCGGCGAACGGCGCTGCCAACTCAAGTGGGCGCCGAGCCGCTTCGACGGCTCGCTCACCGCCGTATCCGGCGTGTTCGAGTCTCGTCCGATCGTGCCTCCGCAATCCGGCGGCGCGCCACCGGGCCATCCGCCTGGTCAGCCGGAGGTCGTTCCACCGCCCGTTGTCATCGCGAGCGGCCCGCCGCCGAGCTGCAGCGCGAAGGGCAACGACGTCTGCGCGGGATGCTCGGTCACCTGCTCGCCCGGTCAGCGTGCGGCATGTCGGGAAGGCGAGATCCACTCCGGCAACGTGTGCTGGACGAAGAGCAGCTGCGAGTGCCAGGGTTCCGGCCAGGCGCCGCCGTCGGTATTCACCCCCGGGCCCGACGGTGGCGCGAATCCGAACCGCTGTGTGGAACAGGATCGCGGGGCCTGCCGCGGCTGTTCCGCGTCCTGCCCGGCCGACCAGACTCCGATCTGCACGCCGTCGATTCCCGCACCGAACGACACCTGCCACTCCCAGGCCTGGTGCCGTTGCCAGCCGCGGTGACGGCCCTCCGGTCCGGGACACGGAATGGCTGACGCGGACCCGGCGGCGCCCGCCCCCCCGAACGCCGATTCGCCCCGCCTGCACCGGTCCGCGACCGTCCGCTGGCTCCTGATCTCCGCCGGCATCGTGGCCACCGCACTTGGCGTCGTCGGCGCCTTCCTGCCGGTGCTGCCGACGACCCCGTTCCTGCTCGTCGCGGCCGCGTGCTTCGCGCGTGCGTCGCCGAAGCTCGACCGCATGCTCACAGGCTCGAAGACCTTCGGGCCGACGATCGTCGAGTGGCGCACGCACCGCGCGATACCCTGGCGCACGAAGCTCGTGGCCATCGGCCTCATGAGCGCGATGATCGCGGTGTCCGCGACGTGGTTCGTCGATCCGGTGTGGGCGAAGGTGCTGCTCGTCGTCGTGGGCGTCGCGACCGGGACTTGGCTGTGGCGCATCCCGTCGCGCGACCGGCCGACGCGCGGGGGCTGACGGCATCGTCGCCGGCGGCGCATAGCGTATCGGTTCCCCTTGTGCGGGAGATCGCCTCCCGCGACGCCCTCACGCGATGCGGCAGCCTTCCTCGAATGCGGATCTGTCGTCGCTCGTCGCGGGGACGGCCTCAGGCAGGCGCGGTCGTCCGCTTCACGCCCGCCACGAAACGCTGGAGCGTCTGCGACAGGGCGCCGGCGGGAATCATCGCCTCGACCAGCTGGAAGCGGCCGCGCTTGGCGTGCGCGCGCGCGAGTGCGGATGCGAATTCGCGCCGGGTGCGCACCCGCACGCCCTCCCCACCGAGGGCGGCCGCGGCGTCGGCGAACTTCCAGTCGCCCAGGTCGAGGAACGCGGACTCGGGCTGGAACGTGCGCAGCATTTCCCAGCTCGCGTTGTTGAACACCACGACGATCGGATCCCAACCGTAGCGCGCGCAGTTCCCGAGTTCCCAGCCGGTCATCTGGAACGCGCCGTCGCCGACCAGCACCAGCGGGCGCTGCCCGGTCGCCGCCTGCACGCCGAGCGCAGCGGGCACGCCGAAGCCCATCGTCCCGTAGTAGCCGGGCGCGACGAGCGCCGTATGCTCGATGTCCATCGCCGTGAACAGGCAATCGCCGATGTCGGCGGCGATCGGCATCTTGCCGTGCGCGGCCATCAGGTCGTTGATCGCCGTCGCGATGTCGACCGGCGCGATCGGTGCATCGTCGGCGACGAGCCCGTAGGGAAACGCGTTGCGGTGCACGTCGAACTTCCGCTCGGTCGCCGGAACGCGCGCGAGCATCCGATCGACCAGCGCGGTGAGCGGGATGTCCGGGTAGACGTGGTAGCCCATCGTCACCTGGCCGTCGAGCGCCCGGATCGTGCGGCGCAGGTCGATCTTGCGGCCCGACACCGCGAAGTTGGTGTCGCAGACGATCTCGCCCAGCAGCAGCAGGCCGTCCGAGGACTCGACGAGTTGCGCGAGCCCGGGCTCGCCCGCGACGCCCATGTAGGTGCCGACCAGCGGCGCGTGGGCATCGGCGAGCAGGCCGCGCCCCATGAAGCTCGTGACCACCGGCAGCCCCAGCCGCCGTGACAACTCGGCGACGCGGGATTCGAGGCCGTAGCGGCGGATCTCGATCCCCGCCATCAACACCGGCGCCTTCGCGGCGGCGAGGCGGGCGAGCAGTTCGTCGACGCAGGCCCCGAGCGCGTCCTCGTCGATCGGTGCGGGCGGCTCGGCCACGACCGGTTCGCAGGGCACGCGCACCATGTCGCGGGGCAATTCGAGGTAGACCGGGCGCGAATGCCGGCGCGCCGACGCGAGCACGCGGGCGATCTCCGCGGGCGCCTTCGCGGCGTCGTCGAGGCGTGCGCGGTCGCAGGTGATCTCCTCGAAGATCCGGAACTGCGAGTCGAGCGTCTTCGCCTGGTGGTGCAGCAGGAGTCCCGACCGCGACTCCCCCTTGCCGGGACCGCCCGAGAGCACGACCACCGGCGACTTCTCGGCATACGCACCGGCGATGGCGTTGACCATGTTGAGCGCACCGGCGCCCCAGGTCACCGCGGCAACGCCCAGTCCGCCCTGGACGCGCGCGGCGGCATCCGCCGCGAATCCGACCCCGGGCTCGTGCGAGAGCGTATGGAGCGGCAGGATTCCCGACTCCTCGATCACGCGGAAGTACGGCAGCGCGAAGTCGCCGGGGATCCCGAAGATCCGGTGGGCGCCGTGCGCCTTCAGGGCATGGAGCAGCGATTCGGTGAGATTCATCGCGGGGTCTCGCGTTGGGTTCGATGGTGCCATCGTGCCCGAAGTCGCGTCCGACATTGCGCATGATTCATGCGTGTAATCGAATATCGCATAATGTTTCATGCGCTTTTTCTCACCATTGCGCAATATTGTGCGACCCTTACCCCAGGAGACGCAGTCCGCGGTCCGGAACCGCCGCGCCGCGCGAGCGGGTGGGCGCGCGCCCTTGACGGCGTTCGCGCGCACGCCAGCCGGGATCGCGAACCCGCATTGCCTCGACTGCGCTTGCAGATGCGGCAGGGCTGCGCAGCGGGTATGCTCGGCCTCGCCTCCCTGTCTCCTCCACCACCATGCCCGCGAAGCGCAAACCCAATTTCCTCGTCATCCTGATCGACGACCTCCGCTACGACGAATTCGGCGCGGGCGGCCACCCGTACATGAGGACGCCGAACATCGACCGGCTCGCGCACGAGGGCGCGCTGTTCGAACGCGCGTTCCACACGACGCCGATCTGCTCGCCGAACCGCGCGTCGATCGTGACCGGCCAGTACGCGAGCCGCCACGGAATCATCGACAACGTCGCGCGCGACGCGATGAGCCACCGCTTGCCCAACTACCACCTCGACCTGCAGAAGCTGGGCTACGAGACCGCGCACATCGGCAAGTGGCACATGGGCAACGACGGCAGCCCGCGGCCCGGGTACGACTCCTGGGTGAGCTACGACGGCCACGGCAAGCTGATGGACCCGGTGCTGAACCACGACGGGCGGCGCGTGCAGCACCAGGGCTACATCACCGACATCATGAACGACCTCGCGGTCGCGTTCGTCGAACGCGCGCACGACCGCCCCTGGTCGCTCTTCTTCGCGCACAAGGCGGTGCATCCGGACGCCGAGCAGGGATCCGACGGCCGCCTGCGCATCGCTGCGCAGGGCGGATACGTGGTCGCCGAACGGCACCGCGCGCTGTACCGCAACGCGGTCTTCCCCCCGACGCCGAACGTGATGACGCCCGCGGAGGCCGTCCGGCACAAGCCCGCCTGGGCCGAGTGCTTCGCCCTGCGCGAAGGCGACGAGAACGCGCGCGCCGTCCTCGCGGCGCTTCACACGTTCGACCAGGAGGAACTCCGGCTCCGCGCGCGCATGATGGCCGCGGTCGACGAAGGCGTGGGCGCGATCCTCGGGGCACCCGAGCGCAAAGGCCAACTCGACGATACCTGCAGCGTGTTCCCCGGCGCCAACGGCTTCTTCTTCGGCG
>DAOMBL010000123.1:0-980 GCA_035427325.1 Casimicrobiaceae bacterium | reverse complement strand
GGCTACATGGTGCCGGCGCGGCACGCCGATCTCTACAAGGGCGCGGTGTTCCCGAAGCGTCCGAACATGCTGCCGCCCGACGAGGTCGTGAAGCAGAAGCCGGTGTGGGCGGAAGCGTTCCGGCTCAAGGCGACCGAGCGCTCGCAGGCGACGCTGCGCGCGATCCAGGCGGGCACGCAGGAGGAGATCCGCCTGCGCGCGGCGATGATGGCCTCCGTGGACGAAGGCGTCGGGATGATCCTCGAGTCGCTCGCGCGCACGAAGCAGCTCGACGACACCGCCATCCTCTTCCTCGGTGACAACGGCTATTTCTTCGGCGAGCACGGGCTCGGACCCGAGCGGCGCTTCGCCTACGAGGAAGGCATCCGGTCGCCGTTCGTCGTTCGCTATCCGCCCCGCGTGAAGGCGGGCTCGCGGCGCAGGGAACTCGTGATCTGCCAGGACCTCGCGCCGACGTTCATTGCGCTCGCCGGGGGCAGGCCGGGCCCGCAGATCCAGGGGCGCTCGCTGCTGCCGCTGCTTGCGCACGGGCCCTCGCGGCTTCGGACCGGGTGGCGCCGGTCGATCCTGTGCGAGTACTGGGCCGAGCAGGCGATGTCCTGGCTCGTCGGCATGTCGTACAAGGCGGTGCGCACCGATCGCTGGAAGTACATCCACTGGGTGAACCGCGGCCGCGACGGTGAACTCGACGAACTCTACGACCTCGACGCCGACCCGTACGAGTTGAAGAACCTCAACGGCAGCCGGGCGCACGCGCCGGTGCGCGAACGCCTGCGCCGCGAGCTGCGCGGCCTCGTCGCCGACGCACTGGGCCTCTAGTCCATCGTGTGGGTCGGGCTTCAGCCCGACGGCTTGGGCTTCAGTTCTGTGGGTCGGGCTTCAGTATCCGTGGGCCGGGCTTCAGCATCCGTGGGTCGGGCTTCAGCCCGACGGGGTGCGGCAACTCCGCTGTGGGTCGGGCTTCAGCCCGACGGGGTTCG
>DAOMBL010000122.1:0-8512 GCA_035427325.1 Casimicrobiaceae bacterium | reverse complement strand
CTTCATGGCCGCCGGCATCGTCGACCACGAGACGGGAGCCCGCGACCTGCGGCGCCTGTCCGGCCTCTATCGCGTGATGCCGATCACCGGGACGCTCGCGCTCGTCGCGAGCGCCGCCATGGCGGGCGTGCCGCTCCTGAACGGCTTCCTGTCGAAGGAGATGTTCTTCGCCGAGACGCTCTTCCTCTCGGCCCATCCGAGCGTCGAGTTCGCGTTGCCGGTGGTGGCGACGCTGGCCGGCTCGTTCGCGGTCGTCTACGCGCTGCGCTTCGCGGTCGACCTGTTCTTCGGTCCGGCCCCGCACGATCTGCCGCGCGCACCGCACGAGCCGGTTCGCTGGATGCGCCTGCCGGTCGAGCTCCTGGTCCTCGCCTGCCTCGTCGTCGGCATCGCGCCCGCGTGGTCGGTGGGGGCTGCGCTCGAGGCCGCCGCGGCGCCGGTCGTGGGCGGCGTGCTGCCTGCGTATCGTCTCGCGCTGTGGCACGGGTTCAACGCACCGCTCGCGATGAGCGTGATCGCGATGGCGATCGGCTACCTGTTGTGGCGCTGGCTGGGACCGCGGCTTCGACGCGGAGCGATCGTGCGCGCACCGCTCCTCGGCCGCTTCGACGGCGCGCGAGCGTACCGCGCGGCGATGGCGTGGCTCCCGGGGGCGGCGCGCGCCGTGCTCCGACGGGCCGGGACGGCGAGGTTGCAGGCGCAGCTCGCCTGGATCGTCGTCGTCGCCATCGCCGTCGTCGTGGGCGCGCTCGCGGGCAAGCCGTTCGAATGGGGCGACCGGCCGCGCGTGCCGGCCGAGCCGGCGTTCGCGCTGATGTGGGCGGTCGGCGTCGCGTGCGCGCTCGGCGCCGCGGTGCAGGCCAAGTTCCATCGGCTGGCGGCACTCATGATGGTCGCGGGTGCCGGGCTCGTGACCTGCCTGACCTACGCATGGTTCTCGGCACCCGACCTCGCGCTCACCCAGCTCGCGGTCGAGACCGTGACGACCGTGCTGTTCCTCCTCGGGCTGCGCTGGCTGCCGCAACGCGTGCCGATGCCCGGGGCCGGACGGACGCTCCGCGCGCACGCGCGACATGTCCGGGACTTCGCGATCGCGCTCACCGCCGGCGCCGGGCTCGCGGCGCTCGCCTACGCGATGCTGACGCGAACCTCGCCGCAGAGCATCGCGCCGTACTACCTGCAGCACGCGCTCCCGGGCGGGGGCGGCGCCAATGTCGTCAACGTGATCCTGGTCGACTTCCGGGCGTTCGACACGATGGGCGAGATCACGGTGCTCGGCGCGGTCGCGCTGACCGTCTACGCGCTGCTGCGCCGCTTCCGGCCGCCGCGCGAGAGCGTCGCGCTGCCGCGCCAGCAGGACCTGCCGCCGGATCTCGCCACCGACCTCGCGTCGACGCGCGAGGCGCGCGACATGTCGGTCGGCTACCTGGTCGTTCCGTCCGTCCTGGTTCGGCTCGTCCTGCCGATCGCCGCGGTCGTCGCAGTCCACCTGTTCAGGCGCGGCCACAACCAGCCCGGCGGCGGATTCGTCGCGGGCCTCGTCGTCGCGATCGCCCTCATCGCGCAGTACATGGTGGCGGGCACGCGCTGGGTCGAGGCGAGGATGAATCCGCACCCGGCCCGCTGGATCGCCGGCGGCCTCGCGATCGTGGTCGCGACGGGGGCGGGCTCCCTCGCGTTCGGCTACCCGTTCCTCACCACCCATTCCGCGCATGTGACGCTGCCGTGGCTGGGCGAGCTGCACGTTCCGTCGGCGCTGTTCTTCGACCTGGGCGTGTTCTGCACGGTGATCGGGTCGGTCCTCCTGGTGCTGGTCGCGCTCGCGCACCAGTCGATCCGCGCGGGGGCGCCGGCGGGCGAATCCGGGGGCGCGCACTGATGGAGATCGTCGTCTCGATCGCGATCGGAGCGCTCGGCGGGGCCGGGGTGTGGCTGGTGCTTCGGCCCCGGACCTTCCAGGTCCTGCTCGGGCTGTCGCTCCTGTCCTATGCGGTCAACCTGTTCATCTTCAGCATGGGAAGCCTGTCGATCGACGCCGAGCCGATCGCGGTCGCGGGCCGGCCCGCGGACCTCCTGCACTACACCGATCCGGTGCCGCAGGCGCTCGTCCTGACCGCCATCGTGATCGGCTTCGCGATGACCGCGCTGTTCCTCGTCGTGCTGCTCGCGCTGCGCGGCTACGCGGGATCCGACCACGTCGACGGCACGCGCGACGAGGCCGCAGGCCCGGACGAGGATGACCGATGAGCGGCCCGGCGCACCTCGTCGTCGCGCCGATCGTCATCCCGCTCGCGGCGGCGGCGCTGATGGTCGCGCTGCGCGAGCGGCGGCGCATCGAGCGCGCGCTGGTGAGCGTCGTCGCGTCCGCGGCCTCGTTCGCGGTCGCGATCGCGCTCGTCGCCGTCGTCGATCGCGACGGCACGATCGCCGTCTACCTGCCGTCGAACTGGCCGGTGCCCTTCGGCATCGCGCTTGCGGTCGACCGCCTCGCGGCGCTGATGCTGGCTCTGGCCTCGTTCCTCGGTCTCGCCTCGTCGATCTACGCGAGCGCCCGCTGGCAGCGCGCCGGTGTCCATTTCCAGCCGCTGTTCCAGATCCTGCTCATGGGCCTCCACGGCGCGTTCCTCACCGCCGACCTGTTCAACCTGTTCGTGTTCTTCGAGGTGATGCTGGCCGCCTCCTACGGCCTGCTGCTGCACGCGTCCGGTCCGGGACGGGTGCGCGCGGGACTGCACTACCTCGCGATCAACCTCGTCGGCTCGACGCTGTTCCTCGTCGGCGTGGCGATGCTCTACGGCGTGACCGGCACGCTCAACTTCGCCGACATGGCGGTGAAGTTCTCGGCCATTCCGGCCACGGACCGCGGCCTGCTGCTCGCGGGCACGGCGGTCCTCGCGGTCGCGTTCCTGGTGAAGGCCGCGACCTGGCCGCTGGGCTTCTGGCTCGTGCCCGCGTACGCCGCCGCGAGCCCGCCTGCCGCCGCCGCGTTCGCGATCATGACCAAGGTCGGCATCTACGCGATCCTGCGGATCGGGTCGCTCCTCCATCTCGGGCCCGACCCGCAGCTCGACGGGTTCATCGCCGCTACGCTCGTTGCAGGCGGACTCGCCACGCTCGCGTTCGCGACGGCCGGCCTCGCCGCGTCGCGGCGGCTCGCGAGGCTCGCCTCGTTCGCCATCCTGGCCTCGTCGGGGACCCTGCTCGCCACGGTCGGGTTCGGCGGGGCCGCGGCCACGGCAGCGGCGCTGTTCTACCTCGCCGTCTCGACCATCGCGGCCGGATCGCTCTTCCTGCTGGTGGAATCGGTGGAGCGGGTCGACGTGCCGGAACCCGAGGGCGATCTCGTCGACGAGGCGTCGACGCTGCCTTTCGCGCTCGACCGCCTCGAGTTGCCTGCCGGCGTCAATCTCGACGACGACGAGGAGGCGCTCGTGGGCAAGGTCTTTCCTGCCGCCGTGGTATTCACCGGACTCTCCTTCGTGGCGAGCGCCCTGCTCGTCGCCGGCCTGCCTCCGCTGTCCGGTTTCCTCGCGAAGGTGGCGATCCTCGGGGCGGTGCTCGGCGCCGATGCGGGCGGGGGAGGTGAGGTCTCCGCCGCCTCCTGGGCGTTCGTCGCGCTCGTGATCGTGTCGGGACTGGCCGCGATGCTGTCGCTCGCGCGCGCGGGGATCGGTCACCTGTGGGCTGCTTCCGAGCGGGGCGCGCCGCAGATCCGCATCGTCGAAGGATTGCCGATCGCGCTGCTGACCGCGGCCGGCATCGCGGCCACCGTCGCGGCGGGCCCGGCGATGCGCTACGCCGGCGATGCCGCCGCGTCGATCCACGACGCCCGCGGCTACGTCGAAGCCGTCCTGTCGGCCCGCGTGGTGGGCGGGGCATCCCGATGAGGCGGCTCCTGCCCGCGCCGCTCCTCTCGGCGTCGCTCGCCGCCCTCTGGCTGGTGCTGAACCCGCCGCTGTCCACGGCGGGCGTCGCGATGGCGGTGCTGGTGGCGCTCGTCGTGCCGATCGTCACCGCACCGCTGCGACCGGTGCGCACGCGCATCCGCCGACCGATCGTCGTGGCGAGGCTCGTCCTGCGCGTCGGGCTCGACATCCTCGTGTCGAACGCCGAGGTGGCGCGCGCGCTCCTGCGGCGCGAGGGGCCGCGCAGCGGTTTCGTGACGATCCCGCTCGAACTCACCGACCCGTCGGGCCTCGCGGCGCTCGCGATCATCACGACCGGCGTGCCGGGCACCGTGTGGATCGAACTCGCGCGCGACCGGCGGGCCGTTCGCCTGCACGTGTTCGACCTCGTCGACCACGACGCGTTCGTCCGCGACTACAAGGACCGCTACGAGCGGCCGCTCCGGGAGATCTTCGAATGAGTCCGATCCTCGCCACCGCCATCGATGTCGCGCTCGCCTGCTATGCGCTGGCGATGGCGCTCGCGCTCACGCGCCTGCTGCTCGGCCCCTCCGCCGAGGACCGCGTGCTCGCGCTCGACTTCATCGTCGTCACCGGGATGCTCGCGCTCCTCACCGTCGGCATCCGCCACCGGAGCGGCATGGTGTTCGAAGCCGCGCTGCTGATCGCGCTCACCGGGTTCGTCACGTCGGCGGCGCTCGCCAAGTTCCTGCTGCGCGGCGAGGTGATCGAATGAGCAGCGTGCCGGCCTGGATCGAAGGCGTGACCGCCGTGCTGGTCGTGGCGAGCGGACTCGCCACCGTCGTGGCATCGCTGGGATTCGTGCGGCTCGCGTCGTTCTTCGACCGGATGCATCCGCCCGCGCTCGCGAGTTCGTTCGGTACCTGGACGGTGGTCGCGGCCTCGATCGTCTACTTCTCGGCGCTCGCGAACGTCCCGGTGCTCCACGCCTGGGTGATCCCGATCGTCCTCGCGATCACGGTGCCTGTGACGACGGTCCTGATCGCCCGCACCGCGATCTTCCGCCGGCGCCGTCGCGGAGCGGAGCTTCCGCCGCCGTTCTCCGGCTGAGCGCAGGTAAAATACCCGGTTACGGTGGCGCTCACGGCGTCGAAACGCCCAGGGCTGCCGGCCGTCGGTAGCGCGGGACGAGGTGCCGGACGGGCGCCCGCTCGGGAGAAGGGACGATGTCGAAGGCGAGGAAGGTGCTGAGCATGGGCGCGTCGTACGGCTCGCTGCTCGCGATCAAGCTGGTGGCGGCCGGCCACGACGTGAAGCTCGCGTGCACGCCGGCGGGCGCGGCGGCGTTCAACGCGAACGGCGCGCGTGTACGCATGCCCCTGCGCGGCGGTGCCGAGTCCTTCGAGATCGACTCGCACACGCTGCCGGGCAGGCTGTCTGCGGCGAAGCCGGACGACGTCCGGCCGGAAGGCTACGACCTCGTCGTGCTCGCGATGCAGGAGCCCCAGTACCGGCTGCCTGGCGTGCGCGAACTGCTGCAGGCGGTGGCGGTCTCGCGCGTGCCCTGCATGTCGATCATGAACATGCCGCCGCCGCCGTTCCTGCGGCGCATTCCCGGCGTGCCGGTCGACGCGATGCGCAGCTGCTACGCCGATTTCGATGCGTGGCGGGCGTTCGAGCCGGGCAAGATGACGCTGTGCAGCCCGGACCCGCAGGCGTTCCGCCCGCCGGGCGAGCCGCCCAACGTGCTGCAGGTGCGCCTCGCGACCAACTTCAAGGCGGCGCGCTTCGCGTCCGACGCCGACACGGCGCTGCTGCGCGAGCTGGAGGCGGGGATCGAGGCCGCGCGGTTCGACACTCCCGAGGGCCGCATCGAACTGCCGGTCAAGCTCAAGGTCCACGATTCGCTGTTCGTGCCGATCGCCAAGTGGAGCATGCTGCTCGCGGGCAACTACCGGTGCGTCGGCGCCGACGGGATGCGGCCCATACGCGACGCGGTGCACGGCGACCTCGACGCGTCGCGTTCCGTGTACGAATGGGTGTCGCGGCTGTCGATGGACTGCGGCGCGGCGGCCGAGGACCTGGTGCCGTTCGACAAGTACGCGAACGCCGCCCGCTCGCTCGGGAGCCCGTCGTCGGTCGCGCGCGCGCTCGCCGGGGGCGCGACCGCGATCGAACGCGTCGATCGTCTCGTGCAGGCGATCGGAGCGGCGAGGGGCCAGCGCTCCGAAGCGGTGGACGCGATCGTCGCGAACGTCGATCGCTGGATCGAGGAGAACCTGCGCAAGTCCGCGGTCGAGGCAGTGTGAGCGATCGGGGCCGCGCCGTTTGAACCCGGCAGATGGCGAGATCGCCGGAAGTTCGCCTTACGGCCGGCCGGACCGCGGGTCGCCGGCGGGACCCGGGACCGCCGGCGGTGGCCGCACCCGCTTGCGAAGCCTGCCGGCGGGTTCGGCGAGCGTCGAGAGAGCCGGGAAGTGTCGTGAACTGCGAGGACGGTCGCGGCACCACCGGATAGACTGAAGTACGGCTGCACCGTACGCCGGTCGCGCGTGCGATGTGTCGATTCGCATGGGCGTGGGGTGCTGCTGCACACCGATCGGAACCGCCCATGGACCTTCCCGCCACCCTCGCCACCAGCCAGGACCTTGCGAACAAGATCGCGGTCCTCTTCCAGAAGCGCGCGCAAGTCGCCCGGGACGCCTTCGCCGGTGAACTGAAGAAGGCGTGGACGGCGCCTCCCGTCGCCTCGCTCGTCTCGAATCCCGCCACGGCCGCGAGCCTGTGGTCCGACTGGTACGCCTGGTCGGTCGACGCCGTGCAGCGCTCGATCCTGTTCTGGGACACGCTCCGCCGGCGCGGCAACACCTTCGTCGAGCACGCGCAGGCGGGCCTGCCGCCGGTGCTGCACTTCGAGTACGAGACCGTCGTCGATGGCCGCAGGCTGCCGCGTCCGGTCAACTACGCGCTGGTCCGGATCGTCCCGCCCCCGGGCGTGAAGGTGGATGCCGGGAAGCGGCCCTACGTCATCATCGATCCGCGCGCCGGCCACGGCCCGGGCATCGGCGGCTTCAAGGACGACTCGCAGGTCGGCGTGGCGCTCCGCGCGGGCCACCCGGTGTATTTCGTGATCTTCTTCCGCGATCCGGAACCCGGCCAGACGCTGCTCGACGTCTGCGAGGCCGAGAAGGCGTTCGTGCGCGAGGTGCGTGCGCTCCATCCCGCGAGCGCGAAGCCCGCGATCGTCGGCAACTGCCAGGGCGGGTGGGCCGCGATGATGCTCGCCGCGTCCGATCCCGGCGACACGGGCCCGATCGTCATCAACGGCGCGCCGATGTCCTACTGGGGCGGCGCCTGGCAGGAAGGCGAGGGCGACAACCCGATGCGCTACGCGGGAGGCCTCCTCGGCGGCACATGGCTCGCCTCGTTCGCGGCCGACCTGGGCGATGGCATCTTCGACGGCGCGTACCTCGTCCAGAACTTCGAGAACCTGAATCCGGCGAACACGTTCTGGGACAAGTACTACCACCTCTACGCGAACGTCGACACCGAGCCGCCGCGCTTCCTCGAGTTCGAGCGCTGGTGGGGCGGGTTCTACCTGATGAACCGCGACGAGATCGAGTGGATCACGGAGAACCTGTTCGTCGGCAACCGCCTGTGGACCGGCGGAACGCGCGCGCCGGGCGGCCGGACGTTCGACCTCCGCGAGATCCGCGTGCCGATCGTGCTGTTCGCTTCGATGGGCGACAACATCACGCCGCCGCAGCAGGCGTTCAACTGGGTCGCCGACGTCTACGGATCGACCGACGAGATCAAGGCGCGCGGGCAGGTGATCGTCGGCCTGATGCACCAGGACATCGGGCACCTCGGCATCTTCGTCTCGGGCAAGGTCGCGAAGAAGGAGCACGCGCAGATCGTCACCGTGCTCGAGTCGATCGAGGCGCTGCCCCCCGGGCTGTGGGGGATGTCGATCCGCGAGGTCGCTGGAAGCGGGGAGCCTTCCTTCGAGGTGACGTTCGTCGAGCACCGGCTCGAGGAACTGGTCCCGAAGCTCAACCGATTCGGGCGCGCCGACGAAAAGCCGTTCCAGGCCGTCGAGGCGATCTCCGAGTTCAATCAGCGCGCGTATGAACTGTTCCTGCAGCCGTTCGTGCAGGCGTCGTCGAACGCGTTCACCGCGCGGCTCGCGCGCCAGTTCCATCCGCTGCGCTTCCAGCGCTGGCTGGTGTCCGACCTCAACCCCTGGTTCCGCTGGCTCGGTCCGGCCGCAGGCGTCGTGCGCGAGCAGCGCGCGGCCGCAGGCAAGGACAACGCGGTCACCGCCGTCGAGAAGGCGGCGTCGACCTCGATCAGCGCAGCGCTCGAGTACACGCGCGCGATGCGCGATGCCGCGAGCGAGGCCGCCTTCTTCCAGACCTACGGCAACGTCTTCTCGATGTATGTCGCCGACAAGGCGAACTCGGCCGCCGGCGCGCCGGTCGCCGAGGCCCGCGAACTCCCGTTCGTGCGCGACGCGCTCGCGTCGATCGACGAGGGCGGCTATCCCGAGGCGGTCGCGCGCGTCGGCGCATTGCTCGCGCGCCGGGGCCAGCCGATGCTCCTGTCGTGGCTGCAGGCGCGTCGGACGATCGCTGCCGACTACGCGG
>DAOMBL010000121.1:0-8533 GCA_035427325.1 Casimicrobiaceae bacterium | reverse complement strand
CGCGGTCGCGGAGGTCGACGAAGATCACGCCGCCGTGGTCGCGGCGGCGGTGGACCCAGCCGGCCAGCGTCACGGGCTGGCCCAGGAAGCGGCGGTCGATGCGGCCGCAGTAGTCGGTGCGTTTCACGTGGGAACTCCGGTGTCGGCTCGTGGGAATCGGGGGGAGGGGCGGACCGGCCGCGCGCGCGGCGATCCCGCCGGGAGCGCCGGGCGCCGCGCCGGTCCGATCAGTTTCGGGACGCGACGGGGGCGCGCGCCTGCGCGGGTCGCGTCACGACCGCCTCGGGTGGCGTCGACCCGTTGCCCTTCGGCCCCACGACGCCCATCGAGATGATGTACTTGAGCGCCTCGTCCACCGTCATGTCGAGTTCCTGGACGCGCGAGCGCGGCAGCATCACGAAGTAGCCGCCGGTGGGGTTGGGCGTCGTCGGCACGTAGACGCTGACGTGATCTCCCGGGAGGTGCGGTGCGACCGAGCGGTCGGGCGTCCCGGTGAGGAAGCCGATGGTCCAGCTCCCCTCGCGCGGAAACTCGACCAGGAGCGCCTTGCGGAACGCGTTGCCCTTGTCGGAGAGCAGCGTATCGCTGACCTGCTTGACCGACGAATAGATCGACTTGACGACGGGAATGCGGCCGAGCAGCGATTCCCATAGCGTGATGAGCCGCGCGCCGAGGAAGTTCGCCGCGAAGACGCCGGTCACGAGCAGGATGACGAACGACAGCAGGACACCCAGCCCCGGGACGTGGAATCCGAGGAGGCGATCGGGCTGCCATGCGTCGGGCAGGAGGCCCAGTGTCTGGTCGAGCGTGGTGACCAGGAAGTGCAGCACCCAGATCGTGATGCCGAGCGGCGCCCAGACGAGCAGCCCGGCGATCAGGTAGCGCTTCATGGTGCGAACGCAGTCTGCTCAGTGGCAGGAACAGCCGGAGCCACAGCCCGTGGACGCGGCCGCGGGCGCCGCGCCCCCCTTGGCCTCGGTCGTCGCGGGAGCGTCGGTCTTCGCGCCGGACTTCGCGTCGGACCCGGCGCCGTCGGAGTCGGACTTCGGCTTCGAGCCGCCCTTGAAGTCGGTCGCGTACCAGCCGCTGCCCTTGAGCTGGAATCCGGGCGCGGTCAGGAGCTTGGAAAGCGCGGGCGCTGCGCACGCCGGGCAATCGACGAGCGCGGCGTCGGAGAGCTTTTGCAGGGCGTCGAGCTGGTGCCCGCAGGAAGTGCAGCGGTAGGCGTAGATCGGCATCGGAGGCTCCGAGGGGCGCGGCGGCGACCCAAAGCGATTGATTCGAAACGAGAATTATAGCGCCCCCGACGGACGGGGTCGAGTCGGCCCGACCGGTCGCGCTTCCGCAGGACATGGAGGCGCGGCGCGCCGCTTCAACTTGATTTATTCTCGGCCGCGGGAGGTTCGATCGCATGCGTCGACGACGATGAATGCCCTCTGGTTCTGGTGGATCGCGGCCGCGGTGCTCGTGGGCGCCGAGCTGATGACCGGCACCTATTACCTGCTCGCGGTCGGCGTGGCGCTGGCCGTCGGCGGCGTCGCCGCCCTGCTGGGAGCCTCGGCCCCCATGCAGTTCGTCGCGGCCGGCGTCGCCGGGGTGGCGCTCACCATCGCGGCCCACCGCTGGCGCCTGCAGCGGGCGCTTCCCCCCCAGCAGCCGCCGTTCGACGTCGGGCAAGCCGTGCGCGTCCAGGGCTGGAACGACGACGGCACGGCGCGCGTCACCTACCGGGGTTCGCAGTGGACGGCGGAACTCGCGACGCCGGACACGCCGCGCGCCGAGACGATGTTCATCGTGGCGACACGAGGCTCGGTCCTCGTCGTCGCCGATCGCCGCGCCTGACGCGGCACCACCGCAGGGGATCGCACCGATGCTCGGGATTGGTTCGTCGCTCTTCACCGTCGCGCTCTTCGTCGTCGCGCTGATCGTCATCGTCCGCGCCATCCGCGTCGTGCCGCAGCAGCACGCGTGGGTGGTCGAGCGCGTCGGCCGGTTCTACGCGGTGCTCGACCCGGGCCTCAACTTCGTGATCCCGTTCGTCGACCGCATCGCGTTCCGGCACGACCTGCGCGAGATCCCGCTCGACGTGCCGTCGCAGATCTGCATCACCAAGGACAACACGCAGCTGCAGGTCGACGGCATCCTCTACTTCCAGGTGACCGATCCCAAGCTCGCGAGCTACGGCTCGTCGAACTACATCATCGCGATCACGCAGCTCGCGCAGACGACCCTGCGCAGCATCATCGGCCGGATGGAGCTCGACCGGACCTTCGAGGAGCGCGAGCAGATCAACGCGAACGTCGTCGCCGCGCTCGACGAGGCCGCGCTCAACTGGGGCGTCAAGGTGCTGCGCTACGAGATCAAGGACCTGACGCCGCCGGCGGAGATCCTGCGCGCGATGCAGGCCCAGATCACCGCCGAGCGCGAGAAGCGCGCGGTGATCGCGACCTCGGAGGGCAAGAAGCAGGAGCAGATCAACCTGGCGGAGGGCGCGCGCGAGGCCGCGATCGCGCAGTCGCAGGGAGAGAAGCAGGCGGAGATCAACAACGCGCAGGGCCAGGCCGCCGCGATCCTCGCGATCGCCGAGGCGAACGCCAAGGCGATCCGGCAGGTCGCGGAGGCGATCGAGGCGCCGGGCGGACTGCAGTCGGTCAATTTCAAGATCGCCGAACAGTACGTGGCGGCGTTCGGCAACCTCGCGGTCAAGTCGAACACGATGATCCTGCCCGCCAACGCGGCCGACGTGGCCGGCATGATCGCGACGGCGATGTCGGTCATCCAGCAGCCGGGCCAGGCGAAATCCGGGAGCTGAGCGCATGGACCTGAACGGCAGCGCATTCCTCGTCACCGGCGGCGCCTCCGGCCTCGGCGCGGCGACCGCGCGCATGGTCGCCGGGTCGGGCGGACGGGTCGTCGTCGCGGACCTCAAGGAGGAGGAGGGCCGGGCGCTCGCGCGCGAACTCGGCGCGGCGGCATCGTTCGTCCGCTGCGACGTGACCGACGAGGCGAGCGGCACGGCCGCGGTGAAGGCCGCGGTCGACGCGTTCGGCGGCTTGCGCGGTCTCGTCAACTGCGCGGGCATCGTCCACGCCGAGCGCATCGTCGGCAAGGAGGGTCCGCACACGCTCGCCGGTTTCCAGCGCGCGATCGCCATCAACCTCGTCGGCACGTTCAACCTGATCCGCCTGGCGGCGCAGGCGATGGCCGCGAACGAGCCGAACGCGGAAGGCGAGCGGGGCGTGATCGTCAACACCGCGTCGGTCGCGGCGTTCGACGGCCAGATCGGCCAGGCCGCGTACGCGGCATCGAAGGCGGCGGTGGTCGGCATGACGTTGCCGGTCGCGCGGGAACTCGCGCGCCTCGGCATTCGCGTGATGACGATCGCCCCCGGGATTTTCGAGACGCCGATGATGGCGAGCCTCACGCCCGAGGTGCAGGCGTCGCTCGGGAGGATGGTGCCGTTCCCGCCGCGCCTCGGACGCCCGGGCGAATTCGCGCAGCTCGTGCGCGCGATCGTCGAGAATCCGATGCTGAACGGCGAGACGATCCGGCTCGACGGCGCCATCCGGATGGCGCCGAAGTAAGGGACTCCGGGACGGCGGGCCGGCGGCGGGATCGCTGTCGCCGCCGCACGGGCACGCGCACCCGGGGAACCTTCGCGCCGGCCGTCGACGGACGGCGGGCGCGGCGCGCGCCTCAGTCGCGCCGCACGAGCGCGATGCCGATGAACGCGACGGCGACGAAGATCGCGAGCGTCCAGCCGGCGATCGACAGTCCGAGGAACACCCAGGCCTTCTCGGCGCACTCGCCGCTCCCCTCGAGCACCCGGCCGATCACGTCGAGGAACGGCATCGTGTCGAGCATGTAGGAGAGTCCCATCCCGCAGGCGGGCACCTGGTCCTTCGGCAGAGACTGCAGCCAGACCTGCCGCCCGGCGAGCGCGGCGCCGACGCCCGACGCGGCGAGCAGCAGCAGCGCATAGATCCATGCGCCCACGCGACCCGGTTCGTGGAACGCGCCGACGAGGAAGATCACGCCGATCGCCACGAACACCAGGCGCTGGAACATGCACAGCGGGCAGGGCTCGAGGCCCTCGCCGTACTGCAGCCAGAACGCCCAGCCGAGGAGTCCGGCGCAGAACAGGAACCCGAGCGCGAACGCCACGCGCCGGCGCGGCATGAGGATCAGCGCGAGCGAGGTGATGCCGAGCGCCATGACGGCGACCTGCCACATCGAGACGGCGAACGAGCCGCCGTCGCCCTGCACGAGCGAGATCGCCTGCTGCAGCAGGACCGAGAGGGTCACGACGAGCCCGACCCAGGGCAGCGGCACTCCGAATCGTTCCATCAGGCGCCCTCCGCGCGGGCGAGCGCCTGGTCCAGGTCCCACAGGATGTCGTCGACCGACTCGAGGCCGACCGACAGGCGGATCATCTCGGGCGTCACGCCCGCGGCGCGCTGCTCGTCCTCGTCGAGCTGCCGGTGCGTCGTCGACGCCGGGTGGATGACGAGCGTCTTCGCGTCGCCGACATTCGCGAGGTGCGACAGGAACTCGACCGACTCGATCACGCGCTCGCCCGCCTTCGCGCCGCCCTTCACGCCGAACGTGAGGATGCCGCCCGCGCCCTTCGGCAGGTAGCGGCGCACGAGCGCGTCGTCGTGCTGGCCGGGCAGGCCGGGGTAGCGCACCCAGTCGACCGCCGGGTGCCCGGCGAGGTGTCTCGCGACCGTCATCGCCGACGCGCAGTGGCGCGGCATCCGCAGGTGCAGCGTCTCGATGCCCTGCAGGAGCAGGAACGCGGAGAACGGCGAGAGCGTCGGGCCGAGCGTGCGCATGGTCTCCATGCGCGCCTTCATCGTGAAGCCGAAGTCGCCGAAGGTCTCGTAGAACCGTACGCCGTGGTACCCGCGCGACGGTTCGGTCATCTGCGGGAAGGCGCCGTTGTCCCAGGGAAACTTCCCCGACTCGACCACGACGCCGCCCATGGTCGTGCCGTGGCCGCCCAGGTACTTGGTGACCGAGTGGACGACGATGTCGGCGCCGTGCTCGAACGGCCGGCAGAGGAAAGGCGATGCGAACGTATTGTCGACCACGAGCGGCACGCCCGCGCCATGCGCGACCTCCGCGAGCGCGGCGATGTCGCAGACGTTGAGCTGCGGATTGCCGATCGTCTCCGCGTAGACGGCCTTCGTCCGCGGCGTCATCGCCGCGCGGAACGCGGCGATGTCGTCGGCATCGACGAAGGTCGCGTCGATGCCGAACTGCGCGAACGTCACCGCGAGC
This sequence comes from Casimicrobiaceae bacterium, assembly GCA_035427325.1. Classification (GTDB taxonomy): domain Bacteria; phylum Pseudomonadota; class Gammaproteobacteria; order Burkholderiales; family Casimicrobiaceae; genus VBCG01. The sequence continues at coordinate 3,250 of DAOMBL010000121.1, read as the reverse complement.
TGCGAGTAGGTGCCGCCGTAGAGGGTGCGCGAGGCGACGATGTGGTCGCCCTGGCGCGCGAGCGTGAGCAGCGTGACCATCTGCGCCGCCATGCCGGTCGCACAGGCGAGCGCCGCGCGGCCGCCTTCGAGCGCGGCGATCCGCTCTTCGAGCGCGGCGACCGTCGGATTGCTGATGCGCGAGTAGACGTTGCCGAAGGTCTGGAGGTTGAAGAGCGACGCCGCGTGGTCGGCGCTGTCGAACACGAACGACGTCGTCTGGTAGATGGGCAGCGCGCGCGCGCCGGTGGCCGCGTCGGGGACCTGTCCCGCGTGCAGGCACAGCGTGTCGAAGCCGTAGGCATGGTCGGGCATGGATGCGATTCTACGTGCGTCGGCACCGGGCGCGGGCCGCCGACCGCCCGCGCGGCGTCAGGCGGGCCGCCGCGACGAAATGACGCCGGTGTTGACGCCGCACCAGTTGAGGCCCCCCAGGATGCGCGCGTGCTCGATCTTGACGCATCGGTTCTGCACGACGTCGAGGCCGCCTTCCTGCGCGATCCGCGCTGCCTCCTCGCTCGCGACGCCGAGTTGCATCCAGAGCACCTTCGCGCCCTTCGCCACCGCCTCGCGGGCGAGCGCGGGCATCTCGGGCGCGCGCCTGAACGCATCGACGATGTCGACGGCGCCGGGGATCGCCGCGATCGACGGATAGCACCGCTCGCCCAGCACCTCCTGGTACTGCGGGTTCACCGGGATCACCCGGTAGCGGTGCTCCTGCATGTACTTGGCGGCGAAGTAGGACGGACGGTGCCAGTGCGCGGACAGGCCGACCACGGCGATCGTGCGATGGTTCGCGAGGACGCGCCGGATCCCGGCGATGTCGTCGACGATCCTGCCCCGGGCCGGCGCGTTCATTGCTGCGAATACTCCCCGGGCCAGTTGGGCTCGTTGCGGTACGGATAGTCTCCACCGATGCGCCGGGCCGAGGAAATCTGCCGGTCGAGGCCCCCGGGGAGCGACGGATAGGAGCCCGGCCCGAACGTGCGGCAGGTGCCCCGGAAATCCGCGTCGCTGCAGAAGAGCCAGGTGCCGCGCTCGATGCGGAGCGACGCTGCGCGGTCGTTGAAGCCGGTGTGCGCGAAGTTGTCGATCTCCTCGTCGTTCATCGCGAAACTGCGCCCGCCGAACCCGGGCTGCTCGTAGAAGGTGACCTGGCCCCGATCGTTCCAGTCCGGCGGCGGCCGTCCGCCTCCCCAGCCTCCCCCGCCTCCGACCGGCCGCAACGACGACACCTGTCCGGCGAGCGCTCCGAGGTTCGCCACCTCGCCCGGACGAAACGTCCGGCAATTCCGGTAGCCGTCGTCGGCGCATACTTCCCACGCTCCGCCCCGAACGATCATCGAGCGCGCGCGATCGTTGAAGCCGGTGCGGCCGAGGTTCTCGGTGGGGCCGTCGACGCCGAACGCCCGTCCGCCGAAGCCGAAATCCTCGAAGAGCGTGACGCTTCCGCCCGAACCGCCTCCGCCCCAACCGCCTCCGCCCGGGCCACCCTCTCCGACCGGACGGAGCGACGAGACCTGGTTCGAGAGACCCATCGAGGCGAGACGGTACTCGCCCGTTCCGTGCGTGACGCATCGCCCGCGGTAGTTCGCATCGGTGCAGAGCTGCCAGGACCCGCTGCGAATGACGACCGACGATGCGCGATCGTTGAAATCGACGCCGTCGAGGTTCGAAACCGAGTAGTTGGCGCCGAAGCGGCGACCGCCGAACTCGTAACCTTCGAAGAGCAGGATCTCCTGCGCGATCGCGGGCCCCGCGATCAGCGCGAGTGTGGCTGCGGCCAGGGCTGGCAGGTGACGCACGTCATTCTCCCGGGGGTGATCGGAGGTTGTCGATCTTGCGCGAAAACCGCGCGCAAGGGAATGGTCGGTGGGTCGGTCTTCAGCCCGACGGCTTGGGCTTCAGTCCGACGGACTGCGGCGATTCGCTGTGGGTCGGGCTTCAGCCCGACGGGATCTGTGGCGATGCGAAGGAGAGGCGTCGGCCTGAAGGCCGACCCACAACCGCCTGCTGTGGGTCGGGCTTGTATGTTTCGTCGTGGCGCCCGTAGCTGGGTGAGGCGCCGGGGTGGAGAGACATGGGTCGGGATCTGGCGGCGGGTAGCATCCGCGGCACAGACGGCTGAAGACATCTCCCACGCGACGAGCGTCGATGAGGAAACTCGCGGCAGGCGAAGCCTGACCGCCGATGAGCAAGCTGACGCGCGCGAATGTTCCACCCCGGCAGGGTCATTTATACCGGAGGGTCGAGGCGATGGCGAGCGACTGGGGTGCGGATGTGGGGAAGGATGGGGTGGTGTTGGCATGTCACGGCAGCGGGAAGGTGTTGGAGCTGGCGAACCGTGCGGGTGTGCTGCAGAGGTGGGTGAAGGGGCTGGAGCCGGGCAGTCGGATTGGGGTGGAGGCGAGCGGGATTCACCACCGGTGTCTGGCGCGGGTGGCGGTGGCGGCGGGGCACACGGTGTATGTGGTCAATCCGCGCGATGTGAAGCACTACGCGGCTGGGGTGGGGCGGCGTGCCAAGACCGATCGGGTGGATGCGCGGTTGATTGCGCGCTACGTGGCGCACGAGCATAAGCAGCTGCGGGCGTACCGGGAGCCGGATCCGCGGCAACAGGCGATCGCGGAGCTGTTGGTGAGGCGTCACGCGGTGGTGAAGGGGAAGGTGGGCCTGAACCAGGCGCTGGGCGACTTGCCTGGATACGAGAAGGTGCGTGCCTCTATGGAAGAGTTGCTGCGCGAGATCGACGCCAAGCTCCAGGCGCTCATCGACGAGCAGGCGGGGCTGCATGCCTTGTGCGAGCGGCTGCGCAGCGTGCCTGGGGTCGGACCTCTGCTTAGCGCCGCCTTGGGCAATCTGCTCATGCAGCACGGCTTCCACAGCAGCGATGCCCTGATCGCCTTCCTGGGCTACGACCCCCGTGCCGACGATTCGAGCGAGCGACGTGGACGACGGCGCCTGAGCAAGCGCGGGCCGGCGGAACTGCGACGGCTGCTCTACACCGCGGCGATGGCCGGGGCGCGCACGAAGGCTTGGAAGCCGTTCTATGAACGCGATCGTGCCCGTGGGCTATCAAGTACTGAAGCCATGATCGTGCTGGCCAGACGAATCGCCCGGACCGCCTACAGCATTGCCCGTCACGGTACCTTGTTCGACCCAGCGCGCCTCGCCGGGGCTTGCACAAAACCATAGAAACTTCAGCCCGACGG
>DAOMBL010000120.1:0-8551 GCA_035427325.1 Casimicrobiaceae bacterium | reverse complement strand
TGACGGCGGCCGCGATGATCCGGTAGCGCATCGGATGGAGCTGCTTGAACGAGAGATCCTGCAGCTCGAGGTAGAGCGCGTTGAGGCCGAGGCGGTTGGCGATCGGCGCGTAGATGTCGAGCGTCTCGCGCGCGATGCGCTTGCGGTGCACCGGCGCCATCGCGTCGAGCGTGCGCATGTTGTGCAACCGGTCGGCGAGCTTGATCAGGATGACGCGGACGTCGCGCGCCATCGCGAGCAGCATCTTGCGGAAGCTCTCGGCCTGCGCCTCCTCGCGCGTGTCGAACGCGATCTGGTCGAGCTTCGAGACGCCGTCGACCAGTTCCGCGACGCTCTTGCCGAAGGTGTTCTCCAGCTCGGTCTTGGTGACCGAGGTGTCCTCCATCACGTCGTGGAGGAGCGCGGCGGCGAGCCCCTGCGCGTCGAGGCGCCACTGCGACAGGATGCTGGCGACCGCCAGCGGGTGGGTGATGTAGGGTTCGCCCGACTTGCGGAACTGGCCGCGGTGCGCCGATTCCGAGTAGTCGAACGCCCGCTCGACCAAGGCGAGGTCGGGCGGACCCAGGTAGTGACCCAGGTGCCGGGTGAACTCGGCGATCTCCGACACGGTCGGAGCCCCGGGGATCGCTACCCCGGAAGCACCGGTGTCGGCGGCGCCTTGTGCAGCATCTCGATGCCCACCTTGCCGGCGGCGACCTCGCGCAGCGCGATGACGGTAGGCTTGTCGCGGTCCGCGTCGAGCAGCGGAGTCGAACCCGCGGAGATCTGGCGGGCGCGATTGGTGGCGGCGAGCGTCAGCTCGAACCGGTTGGGGATGCGTTCGAGGCAGTCCTCGATCGTGATGCGGGCCATGACGGTCACCTCGGCGTGTCGATCAGTTCGGAGAGCGTGCGCGCGTGGCGGACGAATTGCCGCGACGCGGTGAGCCGCGCGGCCCGCACGATCACGGACAGGTCGTCGACGGCTCTCGCAAAGTCCTGATTCATAATAACATAATCGAACTCGGCCGCATGACGCATCTCCTCGCGCGCCGCTTCGAGCCGCCGGACGATCACCGCGGGGCTGTCCTGGCCGCGCTTCTCGAGGCGCTCGCGCAGCGACTCGATCGACGGCGGCAGGATGAACACGAGCACGGCGCCGGGCACGAGCCGGCGCACCTGCAGCGCGCCCTGCCAGTCGATCTCGAGCAGCACGTCGGCGCCCTGGTGGACCTGGTCGGAGAGCCAGGTCGCGGAGGTCGCGTACCAGTTGCCGTGGACGTGCGCGTGCTCGAGGAACGCGCCCGAATCCTTGAGCGCCATGAAGCGCGGCACATCGACGAAGTGGTAGTGATCGCCGTCGCGCTCGCCCGGTCGCGGCGGCCGCGTCGTGTACGACACCGACAGCCGGATGCCGGGCTCGCGTTCGAGGAGCGCCTTGACGAGACTCGTCTTGCCGCCGCCCGAGGGCGCCGCGATCACGAAGAGGCAGCCCGATGCGCTGGGGCTTTGGGTCGTGATCGTCATGCGGCGGAAGGCGTCATGGCAGGGCCGCCATTATGCCTGCGCGCCGCGAGCGGCCGACGCGGCGGCGTGCGGCGCGAGCGGATCGAACCCGTGGCTCGCCCGGGGCGGCTACTCGAGGTTCTGCACCTGCTCGCGCATCTGCTCGATCAGCACCTTGAGTTCCAGGGCCGCACGAGAGACTTCGGCGTCGACCGACTTCGATCCGAGCGTATTGGCCTCGCGGTGCAGTTCCTGCGCGAGGAAGTCGAGGCGCTTGCCCGCCGCGCCGCCCGCGGCGAGCACGCGGCGGAACTCGCCGACGTGGGCGTTGAGCCGTTCGAGTTCCTCGTCGACGTCGACCTTGGTCGCGAACAGCGCGAACTCCTGCTTGAGGCGCTCCTCGTCGGGATCGAGGCCGGCCTCGCGCAGCCGCGCGTTGAGCTTCTCCGCCCAGGCGGCGTGCGCGGCCGGAATGCGCGGGGCGACGCGCAGGACCTCGGCGGCGATGTCGTCGCAGCGCGCGGACAGGATGCCGGCGAGCTTCGCGCCTTCGCGCGCGCGCGCGGCGGCGAGTTCGGCCAACACCTCGTCGACGAGCGCGAGAGCGCGGGCCGAGAGCGCCTCGGGATCGACCGAGGGCTCGGCGAGCACGCCCGGCCAGCGGAGGACTTCGTTGACGGACAGCGGCGTCGCGCCGGGGAGGAGCCGGACAACGTCGCCCGCCGCCGCGGCCAGGGCCGCGACCCGGCCCGGATCGACGGCGAGCCGGGCCGCGCCGCCGGGCGTCGTCCGGACGAGGCCCAGGCGCAGCTCGACCTTGCCGCGTTTCAACTGGGCCGCCATCTTGTCGCGCAGCGCGGGCTCGAGCGCGCGCAACTCGTCCGGCAGGCGCAGCGACAGGTCGAGGTAGCGGTGGTTGACGCTGCGCAGCTCGGCCACGAGCGACGCCCCGGGGAGCTCCGCGGAAGCTGCCGCGAAGCCGGTCATGCTGAGGATCATCGGCGGTTCGGGCCGGATTTCGACACGTTTTCCGGCTTTACAGGGGCCCCGGGCATCGGGAGAATGTATGCGTTATACCGAGCGCGCGCAAGGGAGAAGGACCTGCGCTGGCACGCGTCTTGCGGCGCTCGCGCGACACGATTGACCCGGATCGCGAATGGCCGTCACCAATCAGGCGTTGCCGAGCAGCTACCAGTTGCTGAATTACCGGATCGACCGGCAGATCAGCCGCGGCGGCTTCTCGATCGTGTACCGCGCCTTCGACGACGCCGGCCAGCCGGTCGCCATCAAGGAGTACCTGCCGAGTTCGCTGGTCCTGCGCACCGAGGGCGACATGGTGCGGGCTTCGTCGGCGGAGAACCTCACGTCGTTCCGCTACGGGATGAAGTGCTTCTTCGAGGAAGGCCGCGCGCTCGCGAAGATCAACCATCCGAACGTCGTGCGCGTGCTGAACTTCTTCCGCGCGAACGAGACCGTCTACATGGTGATGCGCTACGAGCGCGGGCGCACGCTGCAGCAGCAGATCCAGATGCGGCAGGACCAGATGTCCGAGCGCTTCGTCCGGCACGTGTTCATGCATCTGTTGAACGGCCTGCGCGAGGTCCACACGCACAAGCTCCTGCACCTCGACATCAAGCCGGCCAACATCTACCTGCGCACCGACGGCAGCCCGGTGCTGCTCGATTTCGGCGCCGCGCGCCAGACGCTCACGAACACGCGCCCGAAGCTCGCGCCGATGTACACGCCGGGATTCGCGGCGCCCGAGCAGTACCGCGATCCGGACCGCCTCGGGCCCTGGACCGACGTCTACGGCGCGGGAGCATCGATGTTCGCCTGCCTCGCGGCCTTCGCGCCGCAGGCGGCGGACGCGCGGCTCCAGGAGGATCATCTCGTGTCCGCCAAGCGCATCTGGGCCGGCCAGTATTCGGACAACCTGCTCGAGGTGGTCGACTGGTGCCTCCGGCTCGACCCGCTGGAGCGCCCGCAGTCGGTGTTCGCGCTCCAGAAGGCGATTCGCGACATCCCGCCCAAGCGGCGCAAGCTCTCGTTCATCGGCAACCTGAAGCGCGTGCTGTTCTCCGAGATCGGCGCCTGAACCGCTGTCGGGTCGCCGGTCGCATCCGCATGCGCTAGAATCGCCGCCGCCTGCCACCCATCCACGACCTTCGCGAGCGGGAGCGCGACGTGATCGTTCCGGGTCGAGCCGCAACTCCCGCGAGCGCCGCGGCCGTGACGGCCCCCGTCGCGACCGACGGCGCCCCGCGCGGCTGAGCGCGACGCGTTGCCATGCGCTTCACCATCTTCCAGGAATCGCGCAAGGGCTCGCGGCGCCTGAACCAGGACCGGATCGCCTACACCTACGGGCGCGACACGCTGCTCCTCGTCGTCGCGGACGGCATGGGCGGGCACGCGGGCGGCGAGATCGCCGCCCAGATCTGCGTGCGGCTGTTCGTCGAGCGCTTCCAGCAGGAGGCAAAGCCGATTCTGCGCAATCCGCTCAAGTTCCTGCAGGACACGATGCTCCGCGCGCACGCGGCGCTGGGCTCGTACGCGACCCAGTTCTCGATGCTGGAGACGCCGCGCACGACCTGCGTCGCGGTCGTCGTGCAGGCGGGCTACGCGCACTGGGCGCACGTCGGGGACTCGCGCTTCTACCTGTACCGGCAGGGCGGGCTCATCGGCGCCACGAAGGATCACTCGAAGGTCCAGTACCTGGTCGACCAGGGCATCATCGGCGCGGAGGAAGTCGCGCTGCACCCGGACCGCAACAAGATCTTCAGCTGCCTGGGCGGCCTCGTCGACCCGGTGATCGACCTGTCGAAGCGCACGGCGCTGCGCAACGGCGACGTGATGGTCCTGTGCACCGACGGCCTGTGGAGCGTGATGCCGCAGCACGAGATGGCGACCTGGCTCACCTCGCAGCCGATCCTCAAGTCGGCGCCGCAGATGATGCGGGAGGCCGAGAAGCGCGGCGGTCCGGAAGGCGACAACCTGTCGCTGATCTGCGTGCGCTGGGGCCCCGAGACGATCACCGACGAGCCTTCGACGATCACCGAGACGATGGGACTGGGCGAGTTCCAGACCCAGATCGACCGCACGCTCACGCTCACCGACCGCAAGGGCACGCAGCGCGACCTGACCGACGACGAGATCGAGCGGGCGATCACCGAGATCCAGTCGACGATCCAGAAATACCGCAAGTAGGGGTGGCCGGACGATCGGCGCGAGAGGGCTTGTCGGGCCCGCGCGCGATCGGCGCGACAGTCGCGTGGCATCGGCCGCGACGGTACGCCTATACTGCCCTCTGTTGCCTGTTACCTGTTACCTGAATGCGTCAACTCGTCATCGACACCGAGACCACCGGCCTCGACCCGCGGCAGGACCACCGGGTGATCGAATTCGCCGCGCTCGAACTCGTCGACCGGCGGGCGACCGGGCGGACGCTGCACCTCAAGTTCGATCCGGAACGCGAGATCGACCTCGGCGCGACCGAGGTGCACGGCATGACCTGGGACGACCTGCGCGGGCAGCCCCGGTTCCGCGACGCCGTGGCCGAGATCGTCGCGTTCGTGCGCGGCGCCGAGTGGATCATCCACAACGCGCCGTTCGACGTCGATTTCCTCGACGCGGAGTTCGCGCGCGCCGGCGCTCCCGCCTGCGCCGCGCTCGCGTCGCGGATCGTGGACACGCTGGCGATGGCGCGCGAGTCGTTTCCCGGCAAGCGCAACAACCTGGACGCGCTGTGCGAGCGCTTCGGCGTCGACAACGCGCAGAGGACGCTCCACGGCGCGCTGCCCGACGCGCAGCTCCTGTCCGAGGTGTATCTCGCGATGCCCCGCGGCCAGGACTCGCTAGCGATGGACCTGCCGCGCGAGACGGCGGGCGGAGCGGGCACGTCCGGCGCCGGAGCGAAGGGTCCGAGACCGCCGGTGATCGTGCTTGCGGCGACCGACGAGGAGCTTGCCGCGCATCGCGCCTACCTCGACGCCCTCGACGCGTCGAGCAAGGGCCGCTGCCTGTGGCTCGCGCTGGAGCGGGAGGCCGGGGAGCCCGCGTGAGCGACGACACGCGCTCGCGTGACCGGGACGAGGCGACCGGAGCCGGGCCGCACGACGGGTCGCGGGGGCCGGCTGGCAGCGAAGGCTTCTCGTCGGGCGGCCAGGACACGGATGCGGGTGCCGGGATCGCCGGCGGGGAATCGGCGGCGGCGCGTCCGCCGGATTCGGTCGCCGTCGACGCCTCGCCGATCAACCGCGAGCTGTCGGCCATCGCGTTCAACCGGCGCGTGCTCGCGCTCGCGTACGACGCGTCGATCCCGCTGCTGGAGCGCCTGCGCTTCCTGTCGATCGTCGCGTCGAACCTGGACGAGTTCTTCGAGATCCGCATCGCGCGGATCATGGACCAGCTGCGCACGAAGTCGCCGCCGCCCGGCATGACGCTCGCGGATCTCCGCGCGCAGTACGGCGCGATCGCCGCGACGGTGCACGCGCTCGTCGACGACCAGTACCGGTGCCTCAACACGCAGGTGCTGCCGGCGCTCGCGTCGTGCGGCGTGCGCCTCCTGCGCCTGAGCGAACTCACCGACGCGCAGCGCGCGTGGGTCGCGACGGCGTTCCGCGAGCAGGTGCGCCCGATCCTCACGCCGATCGGTCTCGATCCCGCGCACCCGTTCCCGCAGGTCGGGAACAAGAGCCTCAACTTCGTGATCGAGCTGTCGGGCCGGGACGCGTTCGGGCGCGAGTCCTCGATCGCGATCGTCAAGGCGCCGCGCGTGCTGCCCCGGGTGATGAAGCTGCCCGCTTCGCTCGGCGCGGGCGGAAACGCGTTCCTCCTCCTGTCCGCGGTCATCCACGAGCACCTGGGCGAACTCTTCCCCGGCCGCGAGGTCGTGTCGTACTCGCAGTTCCGCGTCACGCGCGACGCCGACCTGTGGTTCGACGAGGAGGAGGTGAAGAACCTCCGCCAGGCGTTGCAGGGCGAACTGCCGCACCGCCAGTTCGGATTGCCGCTCCGACTCGAGGTCACGCAGAGCTGTCCGGAGCACCTCGCGCGCTTCCTGCTCTCGCAGTTCGAACTCACCGACCAGGAACTCTACCGCTGCGACGGGCCGGTCAACCTGATGCGGCTGTCCTCGCTGATCGACCATGCCGACGACGACGCCCTGCGCTACCGTCCGTTCGTGCCCGGGCTGCCGAAGGCGCTCGCCGAGGGCGACGACATCCTCGCGGCGATCCGGCAGCGCGATCTCCTGCTGCACCACCCGTACCAATCGTTCGATCCGGTCGTCGAGTTCCTGCGGCGGGCGGCCTCCGATCCCGACGTCGTCGCGATCAAGCAGACGGTCTATCGCACCGGCGTCAATTCGACGCTGATGGAGGCGCTGGTCGACGCGGCACGGCGCGGCAAGGAGGTCACCGTGGTCATCGAGCTGATGGCCCGGTTCGACGAGGAGGCGAACATCAACTGGGCGGAACGGCTCGAACGCGCCGGCGCGCAGGTCGTGTACGGGGTGTTCGGCCTGAAGACGCACGCGAAGCTCATGCTGATCCTGCGGCGCGAACCGGCCGGGAGCGGCCACCGGCTCGTCCCCTACGCCCCCCTCGGCACCGGCAACTACCCCCCGCGTACCGCCCGCCTCTACACCGACTTCGGCCTCCTCACCGCCGACGCGGACCTGTGCCACGACGTGAACGAGGTGTTCCTGCACATCACGAGCCTCGCGCGGGCGGGCCGGATGAGGAAGCTCCTGCTCGCGCCGTTCACGATGCACCGGCGGGTGGTCGAGATGATCCGGCGGGAGGCGCGCAACGCGCGCGAAGGCAAGCCGGCCCGCATCATCGCCAAGATGAACGCGCTCATCGAGGAGGGCGTCATCCGCGCGCTGGTGGCGGCCTCGCAGGCCGGCGTCGAGATCGACCTGATCGTGCGCGGGGCGTGCTCGCTGCGGCCCGGGGTGCCCGGATACTCGGAGAACATCCGCGTGCGCTCGATCCTCGGTCGCTTCCTCGAGCACCACCGGGTCTGGTATTTCGAGAACGACGGCGCGAAGGACGTGTGGCTCTCGTCGGCGGACTGGATGGGGCGGAATCTCTTCCGGCGCGTCGAGGTTGCGTTCCCGGTGCTCGACCCGCAGGCGAAGCAGCGGGTGATCGACGAGGGTCTCCTCGTCTACCTCGCGGACAATCGCGACGCGTGGCTCCTCGACGCGCTCGGCGAGTGGACGCGTGCGAGGCCTCCGGGGCGCGCGAAGGCGCGTGTCGCCCAGGACGAACTGCTCGCCCGGCTCGCGGGAGGATGGCGTGGACCTCATCCTGTGGCGGCACGCGGAGGCCGAACCCGGGGAACCCGATCTCGGGCGGCGCCTCACGTCGAAGGGCGCGAAGCAGGCGCAGCGGATCGGCACCTGGCTCGACGCGCGCCTGCCGGAGTCGACGCGCGTCCTCGTGTCGCCGGCCGAACGCGCGCAGCAGACCGCGCTCGCGCTGGGGCGAGCGTTCCACACGCAGGCGGAGGTCGCTCCGGGCGCGAGCGTTGCCTCGGTGCTCGCGTGCGCGGGCTGGCCCGATGCGCGCGTCCCCGTGCTCGTCGTCGGCCACCAGCCCGTGCTCGGCATGGTGGCGGCGACGCTCCTGACGGGCGACGCGCTGGCCTGGTCGGTCAAGAAGGGTGCGGTCTGGTGGCTGTCGAACCGCGTGCGCGAGGGCAACGCCGGCGTGGTACTGAGGCTCGTGATCGGGCCCGACCTGGTTTGAAGGCCACGGCCCTCTGTGGGTCGGGCTTCAGCCCGACGGTTTGGGCTTCAGCCCGACGGGGTCTGGAGCCGATGCGAAGGAAGTGCATCGGCCTGAAGGCCGACCCACAGACGCAACCCGGCGCTCGATGCGCCGCCCGGGAATCGCCGGCGCGACCGTCCTCTGGCTTCTGTCTCCTGGCTCCTGATGTCGGCCTGAAGGCCGACCCACAGACGCTCCGCTGTGGGTCGGGCTTCAGCCCGACAGGGCGCTGCATCCTTGCTGTGGGTCGGGCTTCAGCCCGACGGGGTGCGGCAACTCCGCTGTGGGTCGGGC
>DAOMBL010000119.1:0-8564 GCA_035427325.1 Casimicrobiaceae bacterium | reverse complement strand
CCGCGGCGATCCCGTAGAACTTGCTCGGCACCACAAACCCCTCGAGCGCTGGCAGTAACGACACGATGTGCACATCGGCGGCGCTCAGGCTCTCACCGAGACGCTCGCGCGGCTGATAGGGCTTGAACTCCACGTTGCCGAGTCCCCGGGTCTCGATTTCCCTGGCCAGCGCCGCCTTCTGGGCGCCCTCGCCGATGAACAGAAACGCCACGTCGGTGTCACCCTTGAGTACCGAGGCCGCTTCGAGAAGTGTCTGGAACTCGTGGACTCGTCCCATGTTTCCCGAGTACCCGACAACGAACTTTCCCCCGAGCCTCCACTCGGCACGCAACGGATTGCTCTCCACCGGGACGGGACGCACCGCGCTCCCGTCCGCCCAGTTCGGGATCACGACGATGTTCGCCGGATCGACGCCGAGACCGGCAACCCGATCGCGCATGAGACGCCCGAGCACCACGTTGACTCTCGCTCCGCGCAGCGACACGTTCCGGAGCCACGCCAGCACCCGCCCGGAAATGCCGCGGCCCACCGACAATCCCAGCGCTCCGGCTGCCTCGGGAAAGACGTCCTGCAACCAGTTCACCGTCCGCGCGCCCCGGAGCTTGGCGACACACCACGCAGGGACCGAGATGAGCGGGGGGTCGGTCTTCGCCACGACGACATCGCCCTTCCGCAGCAATCCGAGCAGGCAGAACGTCGCCGAAACGTAGAAGCTCAGGTAGTCGAAGGCGCGGCCGACCAGATTCCCGCGCCCGAACGACGTGGTGCGCACACGGCGGACGGCGGCGTCGTCAATGCGCTCGGCGGCACGGAGCACCGCCGCGGGTTCGTCATACCGCAACCGACTGGCGACGACGTGAACCTCGGCGCCTCCCGCGGCCATCGCAACCGCGAGGTCGGTCAACAACTGGCTCGTGGCGGAAATGTCGGGCGCGTAGAAGCGATTGACGAACACGACGCGCATCAAGCCACCGGCTTCGATGCAATAGCGACCATCGACTTCGCGAGGGGTGCCACGCGCCCCACGCACAAGAACCTGATCGTCCCGAAGCCCGCTTCGCGCAACAAGGCTCCGAGCGTCTGCTCCGAGAAAAACTTGATGTGCCCCCCGTCCCACAAGGCCGTGAAATGTGCGTCCATCCTGCCCGTCAATGCCAATGCGAGGTTCTTCAGGTACCCGTGAAAAGGGATACTGATGAAAGCAGTTCCGCCGGGCTCGAGCAAGTCGAACACAGACCTCGCGAATCGCCGCGGGAAATACAGGTGCTCAATCACTTCGAGGCTGATCACGACAGGGAACTGTCCAAACACCTTGGACAGGTCGTCATAGGCCGACCCGACCGCGAGTTGCAGCTCGGGATAGGCCCGACGCGCCTGTGCGATGCCGCTTTCGCTGAAATCGATTCCGCTGACCTCGATCCCTCGCGATGCCATCCAGTTTGCGACAGACCCATTGCCGCATCCGACCTCGAAAACACGCGCGGGCCGCGCAGAATCAAGGAATCGATCGAGCGCCGGCAGCAAGCACGCGTGCGAGTCGTTCAGACTGGCGCCATCGTAGCAATACCCGGGGTCACCCTCAGCCACTCTTTCACCCTCCGGTTATTGAGTCGTCCGCCGAACAACGTGATTTCCGAGCACCAACCGATCCATCCTCGTCCGCAGGAAGCAGTCCAACGCCTCGTTGGGCGTGCACACCACGGGCTCGTTCTCGTTGAACGACGTATTGAGCACCATCGGCACGCCCGTCAGATCTCGGAAGACTTCGATCAAGCGGTAGTAGCGCGGATTGGTCTCCCGATGCACGGTCTGCAGGCGCCCCGACCCGTCGACGTGGGTCACCGCGGGAATCTGCGCACGGCGCTCGGTGCGAATCGGGAAGACCTGCATCATGAAGGGAACGTCCCCATCCAGCTCGAACCAATCGGGCACCGCCTCGCGCAGGATCGATGGCGCAAACGGCCGGAAGGATTCCCGCCGCTTGATCTTGAGGTTGAGGATGTCCTTCATGTCGGCGCGCCGCGGGTCGCCGAGGATCGAGCGATTGCCCAAGGCTCGCGGCCCCCATTCCATCCGCCCTTGGAACCACCCGACAACCTCGCCATCGGCAATCGCTGTTGCGGTGCGCCGGCACAACTCATCCTCGTCGTCGACGAGTTCGACCGAACACCCTCCTGAAGCAATTGCGTCCTGGCTGGCCTCGAGCAGAACCCGCACCGCACCCTCATCGTACTCCGGCCCCCAGTACGCGTGACTCATGACCGGACCGCGTGCCCCTCCCAACTCGTGCCAGACAGCGTACGCAGCGCCAATGGCACCCCCGGCGTCGCCTGCGGCCGACTGCACATAGACCTCCTTGAACGGTGTGCGCAGCGCGATCTTGCCGTTGGCCACCGAATTCATTCCACATCCGCCCGCAATCGCCACGGCGTCGAGCCGATGGCGCTGATGCAGCGCATTCAGCAGGTGGAAGAACGCTTCCTCGTACATCGCCTGAACCGAACGCGCGATGTCGCGGTGGCGCTGAGTGATCGGATCGGCGGGACGGCGGGCCGGTCCGAGCAACTTCTCCAGTTCTGGCGAAAAGAGGGCGCCAACCTTGGGCTCGCCACCCTCCCACTCGTACTCGATCTTCTCTCGATGGTGCCGGAAGCAGTCGAGGCTCAGCCGATAGCCTCCATCCTCCTCCGGCAAAACGATGCGGCGCATCGCGTCCAGGTACGTCGGCTGCCCGTAGGGCGCCAATCCCATTACCTTGTACTCGTCGCCGTAGTGCGGGAAGCCGAGATACTGCGTGAGCGCCTGGTAGAAGATCCCGAGCGAATGAGGGAAGTAGACGCGGGACTCGACGTCGATCTTCGTTCCCCGGCCCACGCCCCACGCGGCGCTCGCGAAATCGCCGAAGCCGTCCACCGACACGACGACGGCCTCGTCGAACGGCGAGACGTGGAACGCCGACGAAAGGTGAGCGAGATGGTGCTCGACGTGATGCACCTGCGCGCGCAGCGTCGCTCCCGGAAAGGCGGCGACCAAGTGATCGGCGATGCCCGCGCGCTCGCGCTTATTGCGCAGCCGGTCGAGCACGAGCCCCAGGTCCGGCCGCGCTTTCAGCGTGTAGGCGATCTTGCGACCGAGGTTGGCCTTGGCGTCCTGATTCACGGCAACGTGGTCGACGCTGCCAAGGTCGATCCCGCCCGCTGCGAGGCAACACCGGATTGCCTCGCTCGGAAAGCCCGCCCAGTGTTTGATGCGCCGGAAGCGCTCCTCCTCGGCGGCCGCGATGATCCGGCCGTCGCGGATCAGACAGGCGGCGGCGTCGCCGTGGAATGCGTTCACTCCGAGAATCCAGCTCACCTCATCCTCACTCAACCCGAACGCCGGGCCTTCGGCGACGACCGCACACACTGCAGCTGCGGTGCTTACACGATGGGTTGACGCTCATTGCCGCTCGCACACGCGCAGCACGCATGGCGTTCCGCTCGACACTTCAAACCGGGCCATCTGATGGATCGACCGCACCCCAACCGAATCCGCGCGCGGTCCCACACTCACTCGTCTGCATTTCCCGAAAGCGAACGACGATACATGATTGCCTCGGCGATCAAGCGATCGAGCGCATAGATGATTCCCGCCTTTCCGCTCAGGAACCCGCCCTTGACAATGTATGAGACAAGCGGGACACCGAGAATCAGTATCGGCGTTGACATGCGCATTCGATCCCTGATCGACACCTGCCCCACGGCGCGTCTCGCAACCAGATTCCGCGCGTACCGCCCCTGAGATTGGAGATACGCGACGTAACTCTTCCGGTCATCGTGTCGGAGTACCGCTCGCGTTCGCTGGACCTTTATCGATGGCGCGAGTTGCTCACCGTGGCCGACGCTGACGAAATAGGCTCGCCCCACCTCGAACAAAAAGGCTTTCGGCGGGTAAAGCGATCCGAATCGAAGTGGCGCGCCATCGACGCACATCTCGATCGGCGCCTCGATGACCTGCGGACAACCGGACTTACTGGAAAGTATGTCGGCAACTTCCCGAGCCAGGCTCTCGGACACCATCATGTCCGCATCGAGAACCAGAACATGGCGGAATCGCCGACCCAACTGCGTCGTGATCTCGTTATAGGCTCTGCAATGGTCCAAATACGCATAGGGCTCGAATCGCGCGAACCCCGAGCCCTCGACAATAGCCTTGGTTGCGTCCGTCGATCCCGAGTCCAGGACCGTTACCTCCCATCCGGTTCCACGCAAGCACTCAAGACACCTGCCAATGTTCGGCGCTTCGTTCTTGGCAAGAACGAACACGCCAATCCCTGCCGATTTCGCATCCATCAACGTACCTGCAAGGCGTTCCGAGTTCCTAGTCGATAATCACACAAGTCGGTGAGTCTCCGCAACGGAGGGCCCAAGAGTAGGCCGCCTTCATCTGCCTCGCGATGGCGCGCCAGTCGAACTCCTCGATCATCCATTGACGGCCGCGCCGTCCCATCCTGTCCAGCTCAATAGGACCAAGTTGCAATGCGTGGTCCAGTGCCTTAACGAGTTCCGGCTCGGTTCGCTCTATCCACCAACCGCACCCTCTTTCCTCAATCCCTGGCCACGGCGCGCGGCGCGTCGTCACTACCGGCAGCCCGCGTGCGAGTGCCTCCGCAACGGCCATCCCGAAATTCTCGGTCTTCGTCGGAAGCACGAAAAGATTGGAGGTGCGATACTGACGCTCCTTTTCGGCCCCGAAGACGGGGCCGGGGAACGACACTCGCGCCAAACCCAGTTTCCCGGCCTGTTCGTGCAGACTTTGAACGTAGGATTTTTCGCCGCCCCCGGCGATGACAAGCTCCCCTTGAGGATACCTGTCCTGCAACTCCTGCCAGGCTTTCAGGAGCATTTCGATACCCTTGATCGGATGGAGGCGGCCGAGAAAGAGCATGCGCACGCCTGCCCCCCCAGGGGCTACCCGCTCATTGCCATTGAACTCCGGGACGTCGATACCGTTGGGGATGATCGCCACGGGCTGCCGGACATGAATCTGGCGGATGTCCTCGTACTCCATGCGACTGGTGGCGTGCAACAGCGCCGCACGAGCGACTACGGGCCACTGCAACGGCTTGGCGAGGCGCTTCTTCAGCGCTGAACGCGCCAGTGCTTCAGGGGAGAGCATCCCACGCGGAGAGGTCACCAGAAGCGCCCTGCCTCCCCGAGTCGCCAAGCCCGCGGCGAAGTTCGACCCGGACCAAAGTCCATGGTTGTGAACAATGTTCATTGTTCGGCTTGCCTTAGCCAGCGCGCGAACGATCTCTAGCGAGAATCCGAATCGGCCAAGCAGTCGCCAATGCGGATGTGCAATGAGCATGACCCCTTGGGGAGAACGGCCCGCCACCATTGTGTGCAGGTCAACGCTCAATCCCTCCAGCGCAAGCGACTCACAAAGTCTGAGTACCGAATACGTTGGGCCCGCTGCCTCGTTATTCAAGGACGCAACGACGTGCGCAACTACAAGCTCGGAGCATGAATGCGTGTTTGTGACCGTAGAACGGCCCCCTGGCATCTCCTCACCTTGCCTAAGTATGGAATGCAGCGGCGACCTCTCGTGCCCACCCACGCATTTTCGAGCTGTCTGCAAATCGACCAGATTGTGACTGCCACCGCACGACCGGAATACCAAAGCCGGTCTTGCGTCGCCCAGCGATGTCATCAGGAAGCGCGTTTGCAGGCGCCCGCGCGAGAAGTACCTTTTTCGGGAATCGGCGGAACGCAGGCAGGTCGCCTTTGAGTTCATCCAACATCCGCGCGTCGACAAGCGGTGAACGCAATTCGACGCCATGGTCCATGCTCGCCCAATCGCTGTCACGAAGCAATTGGTTGCGCAAGTACGTAGTAGATTCGATCTGCCCAAGCGCCAGACGCGCATCGCTTGGCAGACCACCGCTCATGGACCGGACATAGCTATCCGGATCGAATGCACGCAGCACTTCCTTGGCCTCCTCGTCGCCCATTAGGGCTCCAAGGTCCGCGGGTGCGAATAGGCTTCGCCGGAGCCACCAAGCACCTTCAATGGTCCGACTCCACTCCGGCAAGTAGTGCCACCGCCGATTGCTTGTTCGGCTCGCCCGGCGGTCAGCCCACTTCCGCAGCGCCCAGGCGCCTCCCGGCACGGCCCCGACAATCCGGCGCGCCCGGATCAAGCGCGGAAGCTGTCGGAAGCTCTCATAGCCCTGGAATAGCTCGTCCCCGCCGACGCCAGACACAACCACCTTTAGGCCGTACTCCTCGGCCGCCTTGCTTGCGTACCACGTATTGATGCCGTCGATGCTCGGCTGGTCCATCGCATCGAGAATGCGCGGCAAATCAGACTGGAACTCGTCGCGAGTCACGCGCCTAACATGGTGCCGGATACCATAGTGCGCAGCAATCCGCGCGGCGACCGGGGCCTCGTCTTCCGGACGACCGGAAAATTCGTCGTACGCGAGAGTGACACCTTCGAGCGCATGTGCACCCGCCTCCACCATCAGGCCGGCGAGCGCACCCGAATCGATCCCTCCGGAGAGGAACACGCCCACCGGCACGTCGGCGACAAGGTGCCGTGTCACGGACTCCTTGAGTGCATTGCGCACGTGCTCCCGGACTTCTGCATCAGAACTTCGGTCACTTGGGGCAGCACGCCATGCATTGCCAACGTCCCACCAGACCTTCGGCGCACCCACACGACCCCGTTCAATCCATGCAAGATGCCCGGCAGGCAGAGCGCGAATCGTCCGGTACCACGTCCGCGGTTCCGGAACGCTGCCCAGGAGCCAGAAGCCGGCTTGGCCGTGCAGGTCCGGTTCGCGCGAGACCAGTCCCGTCGCCAGCAGTGCCTTGACTTGCGAGGCGACCAACGCCCCTTGAGACGTTTCGGCGAAATAGAGCGGCTTGATCCCGTAGGGGTCGCGCGCCGCAAACGCACGCCGCCCCACCCGATCCCAGATGACGAACGCGAACATGCCGTGCAGCCGCGGCAGCATCGCCTCGCCACGGCCGGCGAAGAGCGCGAGAATCACCTCGGTGTCCGACGCCGTGCGAAACGACACGCCTTGAGCTTCGAGTTCGCAGCGGAGTTCACGATAGTTGAAGATCTCCCCGTTGTAAGCAATGACGTAGCGGCCGTCATTCGAATGCATCGGCTGTGACGCCCGCGGATCGAGATCGATGATTGCGAGGCGGCGGTGGCCGAGCGCCACGCCGTCGTCGCGCCACGTGCCCTCGCCATCCGGACCGCGACGGGTCATGTGCGCGAGCGCAGCACGCAACGGCTCGTCGGCGACGGCGGCGCCGGGTCGCGCGAACGCGCCGACTAGCCCGCACATGACGACTTGCCCGCCTTCGCCAACAGCCGGTCCCACACTTCCAGGAACGCTTCGCCCGCGACGCGCTCGGCGTACCGCGCCTCGATCGTGCGCCGGGCCTCGCGGCCCATCGAGTGATTGAGCGCGGGCTCGCTGAGCAGCCGGCCAAGACGGTCCGCCATCGCTTCGGCGTCGTCGAGCGGCACCAGGAAGCCGTCCTTGCCGTCCGTGATGACTCCGTCCGGTCCGCCGCTGCGAGTGGACACGACAGGCACGCCACAGGCCATCGACTCCAGCAGCACCACGCCGAGACCCTCCTCGTCCGACGGAAGCGCGAAGACACTGGCCCGTTGATAGATCTCCACCAGTCTCTCGCGAGAAGGCTTCGCCATGTATTCGACGCGGTGGCGCACATTCAACGCCTCGACGCGTGACCAGAACGACGGCGGTGGCCCCGACAAGCCGGCGAGCACGAGCCGCATGCGACTCCGCAACTCGTCGGGCAAGCGCGCATACGCTTCGACGAGCAGGCCGATGTTCTTGCGCGGGTCGTCAAGCCGTCCGACGCACAGAATGTACGGCTCCGCTTCCAGGTCGCGTGAGGCAATCGGGCGAAATAGCGTGTCGTCCACGCCCGGCGGTGCATAGCGGATTTCGACGTCCCTCCCGACGTTCAGCTTCCGCGCATACTCCAACATCCAGAGATTCTCCACTTGGATTGCATCGACCAGACGCAATGCCCTTTGATCGAATCGGTCGGTGATTTCGGTCATGCACCTGCGCCACCAACCCGAGAAGCCCGCACCTCTGGCCGCTAGCTGCCTTCGCTCGACCCGCACTCTCGTGGCGACCTGTACCGCCACCGGTCGCCCTAGGCCTGCCACCGCATTCGCCCATGCGGGCGATCCGCACACGACTTGAATCAGATCGCAGCCCGCGAGAGCGTCGGTGAGCGCCTTGCGCGGACGGTACCTCTGAAACTCAAACTCGCCTCCGACGGCTCCTACATGAATGTACGGAAAGCCCTCCCAGGTTCCCGACACAACCCGGGCACCTCTCAACCACGAAGACGGCGACGCGATTCGCACACTCTGCGGGTCGGACGCCGACGTGGACAACGACACCATCTGAAGCTCGAAACGCCCCGCGCGGATCGCCGTGTCCTTCAGGAACCGAGCCACGGCGGGCACCCCGCCGCCCGACGCAAGCCAAGGCACCACGAGTCCGATCCGTCGCATCCTTC
>DAOMBL010000118.1:4487-8597 GCA_035427325.1 Casimicrobiaceae bacterium | reverse complement strand
TGTTGCGCGCCTGGCGGATCACCAGCTCGAGCTCGCGGACGGCCACGGCCTCGCAGCATACCGGACGGCGCGCGCGCCGCGCCCGGCGTAAGCTCGGCGCGTGGGCGCCTCGCTCCGCATCGGCCGGTGGGCGCTGCACGAGCGCATCCGCGCCGGTCGGACCGCCCACGTCCACCGCGCCAGCGGCGCCGACGGCGAGGTCGCGATGGCGCCGTCGAACGACCAGGTCTATTTCAAGCTCCTCGACGCGCTCGGCCTCGCGCACCTGCGCGCGCACCCCGAGTTCCGCACCAACCGTGACCGCTTCGAGCGCCGCGACGCGATCAACGCGCTCGTCAACGCCGAGATCGGCAAGCATCCGATCGCGCACTGGCTCGACGGGCTGAACGCCGCGGGCGTCCCCGGCGGGCGCGTCCTGAGCCTGCCCGAGGTCTACGACGACCCTCAGGTCCGCCACCAGCAGATGCGCATCACGATCGGCCCCCCGCGGCACGGGCCGCTCGACGTACTGGGCTTCCCGATCAAGTTCACCGACGACCCCTGCCGCATCCACCATCCGCCGCCCGACCTCGGCGCAGACACCGACGCGATCCTGCGCGAACTCGGCTACGCGCCATCCGAGATCGCCGCGCTGCACGAGAAGCGCGCGGCCTGAGGGGACGGGGCTCGATGCGCCATCCCGGCTCCGCGCAGGGCGCCCGGCTCCGGCCGGACGCCTTTGATGCACAATGGCTCCCGATGGAAACCATGGCATGAGCACTTCCCGTCCCGCGGCGCCCCGCCCCGAGGTCCGCATCACCGAAGTCGGCACGCGCGACGGCTTCCAGGCCGAGCGCGCCTTCATCCCGACGGCGGCGAAGGCCGAGGTCATCGACGCGCTGATCGGCGCCGGAATCCGCCGCATCGAGGCGACGTCGTTCGTGAGTCCGAAGGCGGTCCCGCAACTCGCCGACGCGCACGAGGTCCTCGCGCGCCTCGCGCGGCGGGCAGAGGCGCACCTCTCGGCGCTCGCCCCCAACGCGCGCGGCGCCGAGCGCGCGCTCGCCGCCGGCGTCGACGAGATCGTCGTGTTCGTCTCGGCGAGCGAGTCGCACAACCAGGCGAACCTCAACGCTCCGATCGCCGCGTCGCTCGCGAACGTCCGCGAACTCCACGGCGTCGTCGCCGGCCGCGTGCCGCTGCGCGGTGCGGTCGCCTGCGCGTTCGGCTGCCCGTTCGAGGGCGAGGTGCCGGTCGACGCGGCGCTGCGCATCGTGGAGGCCTACGCGAACCTCGGCATCGACCGCCTCACGCTCGGCGACACGACCGGCATGGCGACGCCGCCGACCGTGACGTCGCTGGTGCGCGCGGTCGCCGACCGGTTCCCCACGACGGCGCTCGCGCTGCACTTCCACAACACGCGCGGCATCGGGCTCGCCAACGTGGTCGTCGGGCTGGGCCTCGGCGTCCGCGAGTTCGAGTCGTCGATCGGGGGCCTGGGCGGCTGTCCGTTCGCGCCCGGCGCGACCGGCAACATCTGCACCGAGGATCTCGTCTACCTGCTCGAGGAGTCGGGCTACGACACCGGCGTCGACCTCGCCGCGCTGATCGAGGTCGCGAAGCGCGTCGAGGCGCTGATCGGACGTCCGCTGCCCGGACAGGTCATGAAGGCCGGAGCGCGCCTGCGCAAGTACCCGCTCGAGGGCGCGCATCGCGCCGTCGGCTGAACCCCGCACCGCTCCCGCACGGGAACGGAGCTACCCACCGAAGGAGGAGTCCACCATGTTCCGCATGTTCTGCGCCGCGCTGGCGCTCGCCGGTCTCGTCGCGCCCCTGCACGCGCAGACTTTCCCCGCCAAGCCGATCCGGCTGATCGTGCCGTTCCCGCCGGGCGGCGGCACCGACATCTCGTCGCGCCTCGTCGCGACCGAACTCGCGAAGTCGACCGGGTGGACGATCGTCGTCGAGAACAAGGCCGGCGCCTCCGGGATGATCGGCCTCGCCGAGGCGGCGCGCGCGACGCCCGACGGCCACGACATCGTGATGGGCCAGGCGGACAACGTGATCATCGCCGCGCCGACGATGAAGTCGCCCCCGCTCGATCCGCTGAAGGACCTGACGCCGGTGATCCAGGTCGCGAGTTCGCCCTCGCTCATCATGACGCGCGCCGACTCGCCGTTCAGGACGCTCGGCGACGCGATCGCGGCGGCGAAGGCGGATCCGAAGGCGGTCAACTACGGCTCCGCCGGCCATGGCACGTTCCCGCAACTCGCCGTCGATCTCCTGATGCAGAACGGGGGGTTCGTGTGGACCGAGGTGCCGTACAAGGGCGCCTCCCCCGCGATCACCGACCTGCTCGGCGGCCACGTCGCGCTCGCGGCGCTGTCGGTCGCGTCCGGGATTCCGCACATCCGGGGCGGCAAGGTCCGCGGCCTCGCGGTGACTTCTCCCACGCGCAGCGCGGCGCTCCCCGAGGTTCCGACGGTGGCCGAGTCGGGATTCCCCGGCTTCGACGCGACCGGCTGGCTCGGTATCTTCGTGCCGAACGGCACGCCGCCCGCCGTGATCGCGCGGCTCCAGGCGGAGATCGCGAAGGTGATGCAGAAGCCCGACGTGCAGCAGCAGATGGTCAAGAACGGCGTCGAGGCGCGCTGGACGCCGGCGGGCGAGTTCGGCGCGATGATCGCGCGCGAAGGTACGAAGTGGCACAAGATCATGCGCGACGCGGGGATCAAGCCCGAGTGATCGCTGCGCCGGCGCGACGCCCGATGCCGGACGCGGCGTCGGGCGCCGGCGACGTCGCCGCGGGCCTCCTCGCCGCATCGATGCGCGGCGCCGAGACCGCCTCCGATGTCCGCGACCCGGCCTGACTTCCGGCGCATCCTCGTCGCAAGGGGCCTGCGCGCGTTCGGCGACGGCTTCGTCAGCCTGCTCCTGCCGATCACGCTGCTCGAACTCGGCTGGAGCCCGCTGCAGGTCGGCGTCGTGGCGACCGCGACGCTCCTCGGTTCCGGCGCGATGACACTGGCCGTCGGCCGGTACGCTGCGCGCTTTCCCTACCGAACGCTGCTCCTCGCCGCGGCGGCCCTGATGGTCGCCACCGGGCTCGGCTTCGCAACGCTGACCGGATTCTGGCCGCTCGCGGTGGTCGCGCTCGTCGGCACGCTCAATCCTTCGAGCGGCGACGTAAGCGTGTTCCTGCCGCTCGAACACGCGCTCCTCTCGCGGCTCGTCCCCGACGAGCGCCGCACCGCCGCATTCGCGCACTACAGCCTCACCGGCACGCTCGCCGCAGCCGTCGGCGCGCTCGCGGCCGGCCTGCCGGCGCTCGCGACGGCGACGCTCGGCGTCGCCCCGCTCGCCGCGATGCAGGCGATGTTCGTGCTCTACGCGCTCTGCGCGGTCGCGGCCGCGTTCGTCTACCGCGGCTTGCCTCCGACGCTCGCCGCAGGTGCCCGCGCGGGTGCGGCGCCGCTCCGCACGTCGAAGCGCAACGTCTACGCGCTCGCCGCGCTCTTCAGCCTCGACTCGTTCGGCAGCGGCTTCGTCGTGCAGTCGATGGTCGCGCTGTGGCTCTACCAGGCGTTCGCGATGCCGCTCGCCGCCGCGGGCACGCTCTTCTTCTGGACCGGCGTGCTGTCGTCGCTCTCGTTCCTCGTCGCGGTACGCATCGCCGGGCGCATCGGGCTCGTCAACACGATGGTGTTCACGCACCTCCCGGCGAACCTGTGCCTCGTCGCGATCCCGTTCGTGCCCTCGCTCGCCGGCGTGGTCGTGCTGCTGCTCGTGCGCAGCGCGCTCTCGCAGATGGACGTGCCGACGCGCAGTTCCTACGTGATGGCGATCGTGCCGCCCGCGGAGCGGCCCGCCGCCGCGAGCCTCACCGCGGTGCCGAGGAGCCTCGCCTCGGCGGTCGGCCCGTTCCTCGCCGGCTGGATGCTCGGCGCATCCCCGTTCGGCTGGCCGTTCCTCGCCGCCGGCGCCACCAAGATCGCCTACGACGTCCTGCTGCTCGCGCGCTTCCGCGGCGTGAAGCCGCCGGAGGAGGCGGCGCATCCCTGATCGCCGCCGCGCCGTGCCTGTGGGTCGGGCTTCAGCCCGACGGGCTGCCGCAACATGCCTGTGGGTCGG
>DAOMBL010000118.1:0-4387 GCA_035427325.1 Casimicrobiaceae bacterium | reverse complement strand
CTTCAGCCCGACGGGCTGCCGCAACATGCCTGTGGGTCGGGCTTCAGCCCGACGGGCTGCCGCAGCTTGCCTGTGGGTCGGGCTTCAGCCCGGCAGTTTGGGCTTCATCCCAACGGGATCGATGCCGATGCGAGACACCGCGTCGGCCTCAAGGCAGACCCACAACTCCTCCGCCGTGGGTCGGGCTCCAGCCCGACGGGCTGCCGCAACATGCCTGTGGGTCGGGCTTCAGCCCGACGGGCTGCCGCAACATGCCTGTGGGTCGGGCTTCAGCCCGACGGTTTGGGCTTCAGCCCGACGGAATGCGCGCGCAAACATCCGCCGCGAACCCCCGCGCGCGTTCCTCGCGCACGGCCCCTCGAAGTTCGTCAATCCGCCTGCCTGACCTCGGGCGGACTCCAGGTACCCTCGCCCGGCGGCAGGATCGACGGCGCCTCGGTGCGCGGCCAGTACAGGCGCATCACCATGTAGATCGGCCCGTCGGGCGCGGGCAGCCAGTTCGCCTCGAGCGCCTTGCCGGGCGAATCCTTCTGCACGTAGATCGTGAGCGAGCCGTCCCGGTTCTTCTTCAACCGCGGCAGCATCGGCGAGTTGACGAGGTAGCGGTTGATCGGGTTGTCGATGAGGAGTTGGGTCTTGCCGTCGTACATCGTCACCGACCAGAACGCATTCACGGGCGGGTACTCGCCCTTCGGAAAGGTCAGCGTGTACCGGTGCTTGCTGCCGTCGAGGATCGCGCCCGCCTTGTCGGTCCTGGCGAGCGGGTACATCGCCTCCTCAGCGTCGTTGCCATAGATGCCAGCCAGTGCCGCACCCGCACGCAGCAGGTAGTCGCCCTTGTAGAACGCCCGGTCTCCGAAGGCCGAGCCCACGCGCCAGCCGTTGATGTCCTTGCCGATGGCGTCGCGCTGCTTCTCGATCTTCGCGTAGCCGTCCTTCACGCCGAGACCCACGGCGACCTTGTGCTCGGCCGACAGGTCCTTGAAGTCGAATTTCTTCCCTGGACCGATGCCGATGCTCGCGAACTTCGCGCGAAGCGCCTTCTCCTCGGGCACCTCCGGAGCGAACTGCAGGAGGAAGTCGAGGTAGGTCGCGAAGTCCGTCTTGAACGGCGCGTCGCCCTCGAACTTCGGGAACGCGATGGCCGGCGCGGCCGGAGGCGCGGGTTGCTTCAGGTACGTCGACAGAGGCATTGCCTGGTAGCCGGCCTGCACCTTGCGCACGTTGTCGATGTCCGCCGCGTCGAAGAGCTGCGTGCGGAAGATCACGAATGCGAACTGTGTCTCCGAGGGAAACACCCTCGCGATGCCCTCGGGCTTGTCCCCTTTCCACCCCGGTCCGGCGATCATCGAGCAGGAGGCCTCGCTGCCGGTCGTGCGACTGCCGACGTAGCCGAAGTTGAACGAATACTGGTCGACGATCTGCACCGAGTAGTAGCGCTTCCTGTCGACGGCCGGAACGCAGAACACCAGGGGTTCGGCGCGCAGGTCCGCCTGCAGCATCGAGTACGGGGTGTCCGCGTTGGGCGTGACGATCGCCGTGTCCTTCGGCGTGAAGGTCTTCGAGTCGTTCCAGATCTCGTTGAAGCCGGTCTTGTACTGCGGTGACGCCTTGTCGACGTTGAACTCGTACATCGCCTTGTACGCCGCGATCATCGGGAAGCCGTAGATGTAGGCCTCCTCCGCGATCGCCCTGGTCTCTTCGATGCCTGGTGCCGGGACGCCCGCCTTCGCGTCCTCCTTCTTCGCCTGGGTCACCGCGTCGTTCTTGCCGCAACCCGCGAGGAGCGCGCCCAGCGCGATCGCGCACGCGTACATCCCGAGGGAAATTCGCTTCATGTCGTGTCCTGTCGTCCTGTCGTGGTCGGGCGTGGGTCGAGCGCCGAGGCGCCCTGGCCGGAGGGCGCGACTCTGGCATGGCCACGACGCCGAAGCTCGACAGTTCGCGACAGATTTCGGTCTGCGTGCGACATGCGGGCTGGGCGATGGGCCGGGCGCTCGCCCGACGGGGTTCGCGCCGACGCGCAGGACGGGCGTCGGCCCGACGGCCGGCCCCGTGAGTGCAGGTATCAGTGTTGTGAACGTTACTCGGGCCAATCACGTGTTGCCTGCGCTGGCGCGAGGAACGTCCAGCACGTCGCAGAAGCAGCGCCAAGAAGCAGTGCCAGCATTCCATGACGCATGCGCGATGGCGCTCGATCTCGCGCAACCGATCAGTGTTACTGATCTAATCTCGTTGTCGGTCGCGAAGGCTGGGCTCGAAGGCGACACCGGTGCCATCGAGCTCGTGATCGCCAAGGTCGAGGAAGCGATCAACCGGAAAGCGCGGCCGCAGTAGTCCTCAGTTCCGCCTGTCAATGGCTAGAGTCCTCGTGCGCGAAACTGCAGCACTAGAAATGCAGCCACGGCGAGCATCAACCAGACAAGGACTCCGAAGGTGAGCGGGGAGACCGCCGCAAGAGCGATCTCCAAGACGTTTCGCAGTGCTGACGTTTGGGGTGGCGCGTCTGCAGCGAGCTCCAGAACCCAGGCGATGGCGAGCCAGCCGGCACCACCGATAACCACGGAAAGGACGATGCGCAGAATCACAGTCGCCATCCGTTTGGACGAACAGGCCTATTCGGATTGCCAGCGAACCACGGTGGATTGACGCCCGGATGGCGCCACCACGGTACGGCGCACTCCGAATAGCAGGTCTTGTGATAGCCATCGATCTCTTCGTCGGAAAGACATGGCGTCGACGTGCATTGCAAACCGAATTTCTTGGACCGACTATTCGCGTCCTCGCGGGTAAGGCATCTCCGGACGCAATTTGGCGTGGCCGCGCCAACACCCCAGCCCGGCGGAGTGTAGTCGCCGTACTCGCCCATCATTGGGGCGGTGCAGCAGTAGCAGCGTCAGCCCGTCTCAGAACACAGAGGCCGATAGCGAACGCAGGGCGATGTGTCGATGGGAGTTGTATCGTTTCTCGCCGCGAGCCACGAATCCTTGTTCACAGTTCAGAACATCGACAGCCGCAATCGCCGGCCTGCTCGCGCAGATCCCTATTCGACCGTGACGCTCTTCGCGAGATTCCTCGGCTTGTCGACATCCGTACCCCGGATGACCGCGGCGTGATAGGCGAGGAGCTGCAGCGGCACGACGTGGGCGATCGGCGAGAGCGCCCCCAGCGTCTCCGGCAGCCGAATGACGTGCACGCCGTCGCCAGCGGTGATCGCGCTGTCCCTGTCGGCCACGACGTAGAGTTCGCCGCCGCGCGCGCGCACCTCCTGCAGGTTGCTCTTGAGCTTCTCGAGCAGCGCGTCGTTGGGCGCGATCGCGACGACCGGCATCTCGGCGTCGACCAGCGCGAGCGGCCCATGCTTGAGTTCGCCGGCGGGATAGGCCTCGGCGTGGATGTAGCTGATCTCCTTCAGCTTCAGCGCGCCCTCGAGCGCGATCGGGTAGTGCCGGCCGCGCCCGAGGAAGAGCGCGTGCTGCTTCGCCGCGAAGCTCTCCGCCCAC
The DNA here is from genome assembly GCA_035427325.1 of Casimicrobiaceae bacterium. GTDB lineage: Bacteria > Pseudomonadota > Gammaproteobacteria > Burkholderiales > Casimicrobiaceae > VBCG01. The sequence goes on along the minus strand of DAOMBL010000118.1, from coordinate 884 downwards.
GCGATCACCTGCGGCTCGAGCGCCAGCGCCGCCTGCAGCGCGACCGGCAGGTGGCGCATCTCGGCGAGGTGCTTCTCCGCGTCGGCGTCGGACAGCTTGCCGCGCACCTGCGCGAGCGCGAGCGCCAGCAGGAACAGCGCGGCGAGCTGCGTGGTGAACGCCTTGGTCGACGCGACGCCTATCTCGACGCCCGCCCGCGTGACGTACGCGAGCATGCACTCGCGCACCATCGCGCTCGTCACCACGTTGCAGATCGTCAGCGTGCGCGTCATGCCGAGCGAGCGAGCGTGCTTGAGCGCCGCGAGCGTGTCGGCCGTCTCGCCGCTCTGCGAGATCGTCACGACCAGCGTGCGCTCGTGCGGCACGCTGTCGCGGTAGCGGTACTCGCTCGCGATCTCGACGTCGGTCGGGAGGCGCGCGATCGACTCCAGCCACACCTTCGCGACGAGACCCGCGTAGTGGCTCGTGCCGCACGCGAGCACGAGGACCCGCTCGACTTCGCCGAACGCGCGATGGGCGCGGTCGCCGAAGAGATCCGCCGTCACGCCTTCGACGCCCTGGAGCGTGTCCGCGATGGCGCGCGGCTGCTCGAAGATCTCCTTCTGCATGTAGTGGCGATAGGGGCCGAGTTCCGCGGCGCCGGTCCAGGCGGGCACGCGGCGCACTTCGCGCTCGACCCGCTGCCAGCGGTCGCGGCCCTCGGTCCGTCGCTCGATCCAGTGGCGGCCGAGCTGCAGGTCGGCGACGTCGCCCTCGTCGAGGTAGACGATGCGCTCGGTGACGCCGGTGAGCGCCATCGCATCCGACGCGAGGAAGGTTTCGCCGTCGCCGATGCCGAGCACGAGCGGCGAGCCGAGCCGCGCGCCGACGACGCGATGCGGCTC
>DAOMBL010000117.1:1449-8605 GCA_035427325.1 Casimicrobiaceae bacterium | reverse complement strand
CCTGTCAGCGAACAACTATCCGGTCTAGGCCGGCCTCCCGAAGCTGTCAGTGGCGGGACCGTGGGGTGCGATCGCGCCGCAGGCGGGGGACGGCCCCGCGGCCTACCGGCGCGGCGTGTCCACCGGGCCGCTCGCGCCGATCGTCGTCGCGGCGACGTTCACCGGAACCTCGCTGGAGCTTGGTGTATCCTTCCGCCCCGCCGTCGTCGCCGAACCGGACGCGCGTGCCGCGCTCGACCGACTCGTCGCCTCCCTCCAGCAACTGACATGACCCGGGCCGGTTCCTGTCCCGCGCTCGCGTGGGCGCTCGCCGCCGCCGTGGCGCTCGCCGGGTGCGCGGCGACGCCGCCGACACCCGTCGAGGTCATCGAACCGAAGCCCGGCGCGCACACGGCGATCCACGCGCATCCCATCGAGCCGGCGCTCGCCGATCGCGTTCTCGCGCTCGATCCCGACCACGTCACCGCGGAGGACGTCGCGAACGTACTGTCGAAGGTGCCTGCCCCGCGAATCATGCTGATGCACGGTGGCATCTACCCGGTGCACCTGGCGATGTCGTCGTTCGGGACCTTCCTCGTGGGGATGGGTTACCCGGAGGCCAAGATCCGGGATCCGGGCAACGGCGACTGGTCGTACAGCCCCTACACGATGCCCTCGCGGCTCGCCGGCATCGTCGTCTGGCAGTACGAGCAGGACGCGATGCGGCCCATGCTGATCGGCCACAGCCAGGGCGGCCTCTACGCGGTGAAGGTGCTGAAGGAGCTGGCCGGCACCTACCAGGCGTCGCTCCCGGTCTGGAACCCGGTCACCGACCGGCCGGAAGCGCGCGACGCCATCGTCGATCCGTACACCGGAGCCGTTCGCCCGGCGATCGGCGTCTCGGCCTCGTACGCTTCGGCGGTCGGGGCGGGCGGACTCGCGCTCGTGCTGCCGAATCAGTGGGACGATTTCGCGAACCTGAGGAAGATCCCCGACACGGTCGACGAGTTCACCGGCTACTTCATCCTGCTCGACCTGATCGCGATGTCGTTCCCGGGCAACCCGCTCGACGTTCCTTACGAGGCGACCGGCACCGCAAAGGTCCGCAACGTGACGCTGCCGGCCGGCTACAACCACGTCTTCGTACCGGTCACCCACTATCTCCTCGACGACCCGAAGCTGCGCAAGTGGATCGACGACTACCAGCCCGGGCGAGCCGCGGCGCAGGACGATCCTCCCGAGGCGGCGGGTGGCAACCTGTTGTGGGCCGCCGACGTCTGGCACAGCGTCAAGCGCCACTGGGTGCTCGAGGCGCAGCGCCTGGTGCGCGCCCAGCGCTCGCTGCCGGCGGGCGGTTAGAATGGCGCACCTCGTCCGCGCCCGAACGCCAGAACCGCACCTTCGCATGACGCTTCCGCTCGCAGGGAAGATCGCGCTCGTCACCGGCGGCGCACGCGGCATCGGCCGCGCGACCGCGCTGAAACTCGCCCGCGCGGGTGCGGACGTCGCGATCAACTATTACAACAGCCACGACGAAGCCGAGGCGCTCGCCGGCGAGGTGCGGGCGCTCGGCCGCCGGGCGGCGACGATGCAGGGCAGCGTGGGCGACCCAGCGAGCGTCGACGAGATGTTCGCCGCCTTCGACGCCGCGTTCCCGCGCCTCGACATCGTCGTGTCCAACGCGGCATCCGGGGTCCTGAAGCCGGCGATGGAGATGAAGCTCAAGCACTGGCGCTGGTGCATGGAGATCAACGCGTTCGCGCTCGCGCTCCTCGCGCAGCACGCGGCGCCGCGGATGAAGCAAGGCGGGCGCATCGTCGCGCTGTCGAGCCTCGGCGCCTACCGGGCGATTCCGAACTACGGTTTCGTGGGCGCCTCGAAGGCCGCGCTCGAGGCGCTGGTGCGCTCGCTCGCGCAGGAACTCGGGCCCTCGGGCATCCGCGTGAACACCGTGAACGCCGGCGTCGTCGACACCGACGCGCTCGGCTACTTCCCGAACCGCGACGCGCTGCTCGCGGAGTACGCGGCACGCACGCCCGCGGGACCGACGCTCGCGCCCGCGGACGTCGCGAACGCGATCTACCTGCTCTGCCTGCCGGAAGCCGACAAGATCAACGGCACGACGCTCTTCGTCGACGGCGGCTTCGCGGTGTCCGGATGAGCGCCGCCGCCTCGGGACTCGCGGGGAAGATCGCGCTGGTGACCGGCGGCAGCCGGGGCATCGGCCGCGCGATCGTCGAGCGCCTCGCCGCCGACGGCATGGACGTCACGTTCTTCTACGCGACGAGCGACGAAGCTGCGCGCGAGGTCGTCGACGCGGCGCGCGCGGCCGGAGGGCGGGTCGCCGCCGAGCGCGTCGACGTGCGCGATCCAGACGCCTGCGCGCAGGCGGTCGAGCGCGTGATCGAGCGGTGCGAGCGCGTCGACGTCCTCGTGAACAACGCCGGGGTGATCCGTGATAACCTGCTGGTCGCGCTCGAACCGGGCGACGTGCGCACCGTGCTGGACACCAACGTCACCGGCGTGTTCAACGTCACCCGCGCGGTGGCGCCGCACATGACCGCGCGCCGGTCCGGCTGCATCGTCAACCTGAGCTCGGTCGCCGCGACGCGCGGCGGCCGCGGCCAGTCGAACTACGCGGCGAGCAAGGGCGCGATCGAGGCGTTCACGCGGGCGCTGGCGGTCGAACTCGGGCCGCGCCGCATTCGCGTGAACGCGGTGGCGCCGGGAGTGATCGATACCGAGATGTCGAAGGACGTGCGCGAGCTCGCCGGCGAGGAGGCGCTGAAGCGCATCGTACTGCGACGCTACGGGAAGCCGGCCGAGGTCGCGAACGCGGTGTGGTTCCTCGCGTCCGACCTGGCGAGCTACGTGACCGGCACCGTGCTCTACGTCGACGGCGGATTCAAGATGGAGTGAACACCATGGCCGACAACACCATCACGCAGCAGGACATCGACGCCGTGTACCCGCAGGTCTCGGCGACCATCGCCGACGCGCTCGGTTGCGACGAGGGCGAGGTCAAGCCGTCGAGTTCGCTCATCAACGACCTCGGGGCCGAGTCGATCGACTTCCTCGACCTCGTGTTCCGGCTCGAGCGCGCGTTCAAGGTCAAGATCCCGCGCGGCAAGATCGTCGAGGATTCGCGCGGCACGCTGTCCGAGGCCGAGTTCGAGCAGAAGGGCATCGTGACCGAGCGCGGGCTCGCCCAGCTCAAGGCGTTCCTGTCGGAGGTGCCGGCCGACCGCTTCCGCGCCCCGCTGAAAGTCGCCGAGATCCCGCGCCTCTTCACGACCGAGACGTTCTGCAAGCTCGTGATCCGGGCGCAGCGCGCCGGTACGCCCGCCTGACGTCCTGCCCGTCGCGATGTCCGGGCGCTTTCGCGCGTTCTCGTTCGTCGATCGCATCGTCGCGCACGCACCGGACCGCACGGTGCGCGGCCGCTACACGATTCCGCAGCGCGCGTCGAATTTCCCGCCGAGCCTCGCGGCCGAGGCGGTCGGCCAGCTCGCCGCCTGGGCCGCGATGCACGCGCTCGACTTCCGCGTTCGGCCGGTGGCCGGGCTCGCGGGCGAGACGCGGTACGGCCGCGCCTTCGGTCCCGGCGACACGCTCGAACTCGAAGTGGACCTGGAGAGCGCGACGGAGAGCGACGTGGCGTACCACGGGCGCGCGCTCGTCGGCGGCGAGGTCGCACTCGTCCTCGAGCACGCGCTCGGTCCGATGCTGCCCTGCGGGGAGTTCGACGATCCGGACGCGATGCGCGCGGATTTCGCGACGCTGGCCGGCGGAGGCGCGCCGCCCGACCGCTTCGCGGGCGTCGAAGTCCCCGAAGTGGACATCGAGGCGCTCGAGCCGGGCAGGAGCCTGCGCGGGTGCCTCGCGATTCCCGCCGATGCGCCGTACTTCGCCGACCACTTTCCGCGCAGGCCGGTGTTTCCCGCCACGCTGCTGATGGCCGCCTTGGGAACGGCCGCGACGCGCGCGGCCGGCGAGCGGCAGCGCGTCACGGGGATGCAGGACGTCAAGGTGCGCGCGTTCATGCCGCCGGGAGAGACGCTCGCCGTGTCGGTCGACCTCGACGGCGGCGATCCCGGCTCGGGCCGCGTGGTCGCGAAGATGAACGGCCGGCCCGCCGCGACCGCGCGCGTACGGCTGGAGCCGGAGCGATGACGCGCAAGCGACGCGTGGCGATCACCGGCATCGGGCTCGTGACGCCCGCCGGAAACGACGTCGCCTCGACCTGGACGACGCTGCGCGCCGGGCGGAGCCAGGGAGCCCCGATCACGATCTTCGACGCATCCGGATTCTCGACGCGCATCGCGGCCGAGGTGAAGGGCTTCGATCCGCGCGCGGTGATCGACGACCGGCGGCTCCTCAAGTTCGCCAATCGCGCGCACGCGTTCGCGCTCGCCGCCGCCGACCAGGCGATCGCGGACGCGGGCGAGGGACCGACGAAGGCGACGCGCGAGCGTTGGGGCCTGTCGGTGGGGACCGGCATGATGGGCATGGCCTGGCCCGAACTCGCGTCGCTCGGGCTCGCCGCGGGCGAGGGCGAGGCGGTCGACCCGGAGCGCCTCGCCGCGAGCGACACCGGGCGCGACCCGATGGTGTTCTGCCGCAGCCAGACCACCGCCGGCCTCGCGCTCCTGGGCCGGCGCTACGGCATCGGCGGCTACGCGACGTCGGTGCACACCGCGTGCGCCTCGGGCGGCCAGGCGATCGGCACGGCATTGAAGCTCATCCGGCGCGGCACCATCGATCGCGCGCTCGCGGGCGGCTTCGATTCGATGATCAATCCGGTCGGACTCGCGGGCTTCTGCCTGCTGGGCGCGGTGTCCGCCGACAACGATCGACCGTCGAGCGCGAGCCGCCCGTTCGACGCGACGCGCAACGGGTTCGTGCTCGGCGAAGGCGCGGGTTTCGTCGTGCTGGAGGACTGGGACCTCGCGACCGCGCGCGGCGCGCGCATCTACGCGGAACTCGCCGGCGACGGCAATTCGCTGTCCTCCTACCGGATCACCGATTCGCACCCGTCCGGCGACGGCCCGATCCAGGCGATGCGCTGGGCGCTCGCCGACGCCGGCGCGACGCCCGCGGAGGTGGACTACGTGAACGCGCACGGCACCTCGACGCCGATGAACGACGCCTCCGAGAGCGCCGCGATGCGCGCGGTGTTCGGCGACGACCTCGCGCGCGTGCCGGTCAGTTCGACCAAGAGCACGATGGGCCACCTGATCGCGGCCGCGGGCGCGGTGGAGGCGGTCGTCTGCACGCTCGCGATTCGCGACGGCGTGCTGCCGGTCAACGCCAACTACGCTCATCCCGATCCGGAGTGCGCGCTCAATCTCGTCACCTGGAAGGAGCGGGCGCAGCCGGTGCGCGTCGCGATGTCCAACTCGTTCGGCTTCGGCGGCAGCAACAGCAGCCTCGCCTTCCGCCACCCGGACTACCCGGCCAAGGGGAGCGCCCGCGTCCACCTGCCGATTTCGGGCGGGGCGCCCGGCGGGTCGGAGGACGCGTGAGCGCGAGCGTCGTCGTCACCGGACTCGGCGCGATCTGCGGTGCCGGCAACACGCCCGAGGCCATCGTCGACGCGATGCTGGACGGCCGCAGCGCGCTCCGGCCGATCTCGTCGTTCGACGTCGCCCGCTGGCCGCGTCCGATCGCCGCGGAGGTCGCCGACTACAACGCCGCGGCGCTCGCCGGCGACCGCAAGCTGCTGAAGGTGATCCGGCGCACCGACGTGTTCGGGCTCTACGCCGGGAGCGAGGCCGTTCGCGCGTCGGGGTTCGCCGCGCACCGCGACGGCCTGGGCGAGGAGGACGCTGCGCGCTGCTCGGAGCGAACCGGACTCTACGCGGGGTCCGGCGGCGGCAACTACCAGAACCAGTACGATTACTTCCCGCTCGTCGGCGAAACCGGTGCGGACCTGCCCGCGTTCGGACGCGAACTGGGCAGCGGCGTCAACCCGATGTGGCTCCTCAAGTCGCTGCCGAACAACGTGCTGTGCCACGTCGGGATCCGCTTCGGCCTGAAGGGGCCGAACGCCTGCATCACCAACCACAGCGTGAGCGGCATGCTCGCGATCGTCGAGGCGGCGGCCGGGCTGCGGAACGGCGAGGCCGACCGCGCCGTCGCGATCGGCCACGACACGCCGATCGAGCCGCAGAACGTCCTCTACTACCACGGCGCAGGACTGCTCGCGAGGAGCGCGCTCAGGCCGTTCGACGCGTCGCGCGACGGCAGCCTGATGGGCGAGGGCGCGGGCGCGGTCCTGGTCGAGACCGAGGCCTCGGCACGCGCCCGGGGCGCGCCGTCGATCGGACGCATTCTCGGTTCGGGCCACGCGACCGAGAGCGAGGGACTCCTCGCGATCCGCGACGACGGCGACGGGCCGGAGCGCGCGATTCGCGCCGCGCTGGACGATGCGGGCATCGCGGCGCGCGAGGTCGGCATGATCGTCGCGCACGGCAACGGGACGCCGGCCTCCGATCTCTCGGAGGCGCGCGGCATCCTCGCGGTGTTCGGCGCGCACGCGCCGCCGGTGACGGCGTTCAAGTGGTGCATCGGACACCTGATCGCCGCGGCCGGCGCGATCGAGACGGTGCTCGCGTTCGAGGCGCTGCGCCGGGGGGTCGTGCCAGGGATTCCTGTCCTCGAACGCGTCGACCCGGCGTTCGAGGCGCTGCCGGTGGCGCGGGAGACGCGCGAGCCGGGCAGCGGGATCGCGCTGGTGCTCTCGCGCGGGTTCGGAGGCACCGACGCCGCGCTCGTGGTCGCCCGCGCCTAGCGCGCCCGGGCCGGCGCGGCACCGCGCATGTCGAGCGAGGCTCCCGCCGCCCCGGCCGGCGAACGCTGCGGCATCGACACGGTCGAGATCGCGCGCGTTGCGCGCCTCCTCGACGCGAACGACGAACGCGCGCTCGCGCGACTCTTCTCCGCGCGGGAGTTCGCCGAGGCCGGCGAGGGGCCCGGGCGTGCGGCGTCGCTCGCGGCGCGTTTCGCGACCAAGGAGGCCTGCCTCAAGCTGTTCCCGCGCGAGGCCGCGCTCGAGACGATCGCCGCCGCCGACTTCGCCGTCGAGCGCGATGCCTACGGTGCGCCGCAGGTCGTCCCGAGCACCGCGGCCGAGACCGTGATGGGGCGCTACCGGATCGCGCGCATCGCGCTGTCG
>DAOMBL010000117.1:0-1439 GCA_035427325.1 Casimicrobiaceae bacterium | reverse complement strand
GGTGGGCGAGCGTGCGAGGCGCGCGGTGCCCGCGATCGGCCGGCTGGTCTACCGCTTCCTGCCCCTCCGGCGCGACGTCGTGACGGAGAACCTGCGCCGCGTGTTCGGCGGGCGCATCGGCGACGACGAGATCGTCGCCCTCGCGCAGGCGCACTATGCGCACCTCGTGCGGCTCCTCGCGGAGTTCCTGCGATTCCGGTGGCTGTCGCCCGCGCGCAAGGCCGCGCTCGTGCGTGTCGAGAACCTCGAGGGTCCTGGCGGACTGCGGGAGACGCACGCGCGCGGCAAGGGCGTATTGGTCCTCACCGGACACTTCGGGAACTGGGAGGTCGCGACGATCGCGGGCGTGCGGAAGTTTCCCGAGGCGCACGGCCGTTTCCACTTCGTCCGGCGGGCGATCAAGCCGCGCTGGCTGGAGGCCCTCGTCACCCGCCGGTTCGTCCGGGCGGGCTTCGGCGTGCTGCCGAAGCGCGGGTCGCTGGACGCGCTGTGCGACCGCCTCGAGGCGGGAGACCTCGTCGTGTTTCCGTTCGACCAGCACGCGCGCGGGCGCGATGCCGTCGTCGTCGACTTCTTCGGGCACCCGGCCGGCACCTTCAGGAGCCTCGCGATCATCGCCCAGGCCACCGGCGCGCCGATCGTGCCCGCCTCGTCATGGCGCGAGGCGGACGGGACGCACGTCCTGCGATTCGAACGTCCGCTCGAGCCCCTCGAGGCGACCGACCCGGGCGGGGAGATCGTCGCCACGACCCGCGCCTGCAACGCCGCGCTCGAACGGCTGGTCGTCCGTCACCCGGAACAGTGGTGGTGGGTCCACCGGCGCTGGAAGCCGGACGACCGCAAGCGATGAGGGTGCCGCGCGCCCCGGTTTCCCGGCGGCTGGCACGGCGATGGCGCCCCGAACACGAATCGAACGTGCGACCTGCCCCTTAGGAGGGGGCTGCTCTATCCACTGAGCTACCGGGGCGTGCCGGGGCGATTCTACCGGAGGAGTCGCGGCCGCATGGCGCGGTGCGTCGTGTACCATCCCGCCGCGCGATCGTACACTTCCGGCGCCCGCCACCTCCCGAAAACCCCGGTGCACGCCCTCGATCCGCTGCTCCTGCAGGTCACGCCGGCCGACGCCCTCGCGCTGGTGTTCTTCCTCTTCGCCTGGTTCGGATACAGCTACTACGCGGACCGCGAGATGAACCACGCGCGCGGCCTGCGCGCGCTGATGCACCAGGCGCGGCTGGAATGGGGACGGCAGATGGTCGTGCGCGACCAGAAGGTCCTCGACGCGGCACTCACCGGCCACCTCATCAACAGCGTGACGTTCTACGCGAACACCTCGATCTACATCGTCGCCGCGCTGATCGCCACCGCGGGCGCCCTCGACTCGCTGCTGAGCCTCGCGCAGGACCTGCCGTTCGCGGGCCGCCAGTCGCGGCTCATGGTCG
>DAOMBL010000116.1:0-8746 GCA_035427325.1 Casimicrobiaceae bacterium | reverse complement strand
GCGATCGATGTCCCGATCCGGTGATTCCCGTTCTCCGGGCGAACCGGTCACGCCCGCGCAGCGCCGCCTGCTCGTCGCCCAGCGGCTCGCGCCGAACGCCGCGCACGCGAACGTCGTCCGCGTGCTGCGTCTGCGTGGTGTCGTGGACGTCGGCCGACTCGAAGGCGCGCTCGCGGCGCTCGTACGGCGCCACGCGAGCCTGCGCACGACGTTTCCCGCCGGGGGCGACCGGCAGGTCGTGCGCGGCGACGCGGCGTTTGCGCTCGCGCAGGAGCACGTGCGCGCAGCGCCCGAGGGCGCACGTGTCGACATCGCCGCGCAGATCGGCTCCGAGGAATCGCTCCGTCCATTCGACCTCGCCTGCGCACCCCTGCTGCGCGCGCGCCTCGTTTGCTTCGACGACAACGACCACATACTGTGCATCGCGGTGCACAACATCGCCTGCGATGGCTGGTCCCTCGGCCTGCTCGCCCGCGAACTGGCGGACGGCTACACCTCGCCGACCTCCGGGGCCGACTCGCCGCCGGACGCGCCCGCGATCCCGACTCCCGAAGGCGCGAAGCGCGCCGAGACGATCGCCTGGTGGCGGTCGACGCTCGATGGAGCGCCGGGAGCTTTCGAATGGCCTGCCGCGCGAGCGCCGCGGTCCTTCGAAGCGAGGCGCCTCGTCGCGCGTCCCGGCGAAGCGCTGACGGCGGCGGTTGCGACGCTCGCGCGCGCCGCCGCGGTCACGCCCTACGTCGTGCACCTCGCGGCGTTCCTCGTGTCGCTGCGCGCTCTGGGCGCCGGCGACGACCTCGTCATCGGCAGCCCCGTCTCGCGAAGAACCGCGGCCTCGCGCACTCGAGTGGGTCTGTACACGGACATGATCGCGATCCGCGTCGACCTGGGCGGGAATCCCGAGTTCGAGGTGCTGCTCGGACGCACCCGGGCAGCCGCCACCGCCGCGTTCCTGCGCCAGGACGTCGCATACCAGGACCTGGTCGATGTGCTGCCCGCACGTGCCGCCCCGCAGGAGTGGCCGCTGTTCGACGCGGTGCTGAACGTCACGGGCGACCGGCAGCGCATTCCCGCTACATGGAGTGGGCTGAACGTTGCACCGATCGCCATCCCGCGCTGCCACGCGCTGCCCGCGCTCTCCCTGTTCGTGCGCGACGACCGGCCATGCGTTCTGGAAGCGGTGCACCGGCTGGACGCGCTCGCGGCAGGCGACGGCGCCGCGTTTCTCGCGGGCCACCTGCGGCTGCTCGCCAAGGCGACGTCCGATCCGGCGCGGCGCATCGACGCACTCGCCGACTGACGCTTCGGCATTGCGACTGCGCGGTCATCGAGCGCCCTGACCGCGGCAGCCACTGACGCGCGTCGTGCCGGCACGCCCACCGCGCCAGCGCCGGCTGCCGCATCGGTGGCCGGTCATGCGGAGTCGACTCGATCGATATCCTGCCAGGATCGCGATTTCCGCCAGGCATTCCCCGCCGTATTCCCGTCGCATCCGACTGCGTCGAATTGGTCTCCGGGCAATCGCTTGTTATGATCGCCGCGCCGGCGGCGCAGCAAGCGCCGCCGGCGGCATCGATCACGAAATGTCGAAGCGGGGGCGAGATGCGGTTGAACGTGCGGGAGAGCTCGATGGGGCGTCGCGTGTCGGCATGGTTGCGGAGCAGGCCGATCCTCGCGACGCTGGCGCTCGTCGCGGGCATCGGCGGTGCCGCCGCCCAGCCGGTCGAAGTGGTCGAGTACTACCACGCGGGCCTCGATCACTTCTTCATCACCGCTGCGCCGCTGGAAATCGCGGTGCTCGACCAGGGGCAGGTCCCGGGCTGGGCGCGGACCGGCGCCACGTTCAAGGCCTACGCCTCCCCCGCGGCCGGCGCGAATCCCGTGTGCCGGTTCTACCTTCCGATCGGCCACGGCGACTCGCACTTCTACTCGGCCTCGCCCGCGGAGTGCGCGCTGGCGGCGGCGCTGTTCCCGCACTTCGTGTACGAGTCGCCGAACGTGATGTACATCGGCCTGCCCGACACCGCGACCGGGGCATGCGCGGCGGGCACCCTGCCCGTCTATCGCGTGTGGAACGGGAAGCCGGAGACCAACCACCGCTACACGACCGACATCGCGGTACGCGACCGGATGGTCGCGAAGGGCTGGATCGCCGAGGGCTACGGCCCCAACGCGGTGATCATGTGCAGCGTCGACCCTGGCCGGAGCCAGTTGCTCGTCCGCGCGTGGCTGCCCGACGGCAGGCCGGCGACCTTCGCCGATTTCACGAACCTCACGAGCCGCAGCGGCAATCTCGTCAACTACGGAAACTACGGCGTGTACCCGATGGGCCGGCTGCCGGGAACGGCACAGGCCGGCTCCCATCCCGGACCGGTCCTCCACCAGGGAAGCGAGGCCATCGGCTTCGACGTGCCGGCCGAGCAGCCGTTCTATTTCACCGCGGTCTGGGAAGCGCCGGTGATCGGCGCGGTGTTCATGCGCGCGGACAACGGCGGCGCGGGGATCGTCGCGCGGAAGGGCCAGCCGCAGACGATCGAGATCCCCTACCACTTCGCCCTGACGGAGTTCGAGCAGGCGAAGCGGCTCCTGACCGCCGAGCCGTTGACCGGCGCGCTGCAGGCTCTCTACGCGCAGGCGACAGCCGCTGTCGACAGCGCGAAGGCGGCGGCCACGCCCGAAGCGCGCGCGCAGGCGTCCTACGCCGCGCTGGCGCTGGTCATGCCGCTCAAGGAGCGCATCGTCGTCGAGAACGCCAACCGGTCGATCGCGGCTCGCGGGCGCCGCGCCGATTTCGACCTGAACTACGAGGGGTTCACGAGTTGGACGGACGCCTCCAATGCGTTGACCTATTCGGTCGCGAAGGACGCCGGATTCCAGTCCGTCTACACGGTGGTCGACTGGAGGATCGTCTCGCCCTCGCGGGGCATCTACGATTTCACCTCCCTCGACCACGCCATCGACCGGGCGCGCGAACAGGGTTTCAAGGTGGCGCTGCAGATCAACTGGGGCCTGGGCAGCCTGCCCGAATGGGCCTGGAGCCTCGGGTTCGACGAACTGAAGGCGCTCTACCACGACAACGCGCGCCGGGTGGTCGAACGCTACGGCTCGAAGGTCGCGGTCTACTACGCGTGCGGCGAGATGGAACTCAACACGAAGGGGCTGACGATCCCGCAGGCCGCCGAACTCGCGCGCCAGTCGCTCGCGGGCGCCCGCTCGGTGGCGCCCGGAACGCCGTTCGGCATCTACATGAGCGCTTCGGCCTACGTGGGTTACCAGATGAACGTCGTGGCCTCGCCCGACTATTTCTCGGGCACCGACCTGCTCGCGTACCTGAGATGGAACGCGGTCGACTTCGACTTCGTCGCCCTGCAGATGCAGTACGGCACGCTCTTCGCCTCGATCGACGTGCAGCGCTTCCAGGAAGTGCTGCAGCGGACGCACGACATCGTGCAGGTTCCGGTCGTCCTGGGCGAGACCGGCTACAGCTCGAAGACGGAGGACTACGGCCTCGCGACGCAGGGCGGCTGGCACGGCGGCCCCACGCAGCAGGCGCAGTACGAATGGGCGGACGCGACGCTGCGCGCGCTCTACGCGCTGCCGTTCGTCCGGGGCTACTACTGGGTGCACGTGGACCCGGACGACTACGGGCGCGACGACCCGTTCCTCTCGTTCCTCACGGGAACGGGACTCGTGCGCGCGGACGGGCAGGTCAAGAAGGTGCGCAGCGCGTTCAAGGATTTCACGACCTGGGTGAACGGGCTGCCGGGGTCGTGACGTCGACCGCGATCGAGCTCGGATGCGTGCAGCGGGCGCCCGGGTGCTCCCGCAACGATGCGCCCTTCGATCGAGGCGGAACGGCCACCGCTGTCGTGCAATCTCCATTCCCGCGCACGCTGCCGCACGCGCCCGAATTCGTGGCCACGCGGAAGCTCGACCGCCGTGCCCTGCCGCGAGGCGTCTCGACAACGGCATTCGCACATTGCGCCGGTCATCGTCACGACGGCCGCCCGACCGGCTGAACCCGTTCACAGGACTCCGCCATGTCCGACTCCACGACGACACCACCCGGCGCGCCGGAGCGCTCCGGCAGCTACGTACTGCCGGTCGAGGACACCGACTTCCTGCTGCGCGACGAGATGCGCGCGATCCGCTTCTCGCTCGAATACGCGAAGGCCGAACTGCTGCTGCGCGACTGGGGCATTCGGTCGACCATCATCGTGTTCGGAAGCGCGCGCGTTCCTTCGCCGGAGTCGCTCGCGCGGGACACGGGCTCCGCGAACGCACGGGCAGGCGCGGCCGTGTCCGCGCGCGCGACGAGACAGGCGGCGTGGTACCAGGCGGCGCGGGACTTCGCCCGCATCGCGTCCGAGCGCGGCGGCGCGCTGGCCCAGCACGGCCGATGGCGCGACAACGTCATCGCCACGGGAGGCGGTCCCGGCATCATGGAAGCCGCGAATCGCGGAGCGAGCGACGCGGGCGCGCCGACGATCGGCTTCAACATCTCGCTGCCCGAGGAGCAGCACCCGAATCGCTACATCACGCCGGAACTCGCCTTCCGCTTCCACTATTTCGCGATGCGCAAGATGCACTTCGCCATGCGTGCCCGGGCGTTGGTGGTGTTCCCCGGCGGCTTCGGGACGCTCGACGAGCTGTTCGAGATGCTGACGTTGCGACAGACCGGCAAGGGGCCGGCGATCCCGATCGTCCTCTACGACCGGGAGTACTGGTCGAAGATCGTCGGCTTCGACGCGATGGTGGCCGAGGGCATGATCAAGCCGGGCGACCTGGAACTGTTCGGGTTTGCGGAGTCCCCCGAGGAATGCTGGAACGTCCTGGTCAGCAGGGGCCTACAGGTTCCGAGGGTCCCCTGATCGGCGAGGTACAGATCGTCCCACTGCGGCGACACCGTCCCGAAAGGCATCGCACCGATGCGATGGGATGGTGCGTCGGCCTGAAGGCCGACCCACAACCCCTCCGCCGTGGGTCGGGCTTCAGCCCGGCGGGCTGCGGCAACACCCCTGTGGGTCGGGCTTCAGCCCGACGGGATTCAGAACGGTTGTTCGCTCGGCGGCGTTATCCAAAGACATGGCCCGCCTAATGGCAAACGGTCCCAGGTGACGCGAACACCTGCCGGGTCAGGGCCTTGGTCTGGCTGATGGCGTTGACCGTGTAGGCGAAGCTCGCGCTGTTGCCGTTGGCGAACGCGACGGTGGCCGTACCGACCTGCGTTTCGGATACTTTCGCCGGATCGAACGGCACCGCATCGAACGCCGGTCCGGTGACCGTCGACACGGGTCCCGAGTACACGCCGGCTGCGGTCTTGTGCAACTCGGCAATCAGCCACCACGGCGCTCCCGCCGCATTGTAGGTGAACCAGGTCGCGAAGATGATCTCACCTTGGTGAGTGAAGTTGATGCCCCACCCCGACTCGGCGCCCCCGGGCACCCACCACAGGTCCTGGTAATTGACCGCCAGAGCGAGGTCGGCTTGCATCCCCCAAACGCAGTTGGGGGCCGGTCCGAATACCTGCCGGGTTATCTGCTTGGTCTGGGAACTGCCATTCACCGCGTAGTTCAGCGTGCCATTGTCGGCATCGCCGAAGGTCGCAGTCATGGTGCCGATGACGGTCTCGACGATCCTGGTCGTATCCCAAGGGGTGGCGTCAAACGGAACGCCACGGACGGTCGAAACCGAACCGGTGTAAGTGTTGGTCGCTGCCCTGTGCAGGTCGGCGATCAGCCACCACGGCTTGCCCGTCGCGTCGTAGGTAAACCAGGTCGCGAAGATGATGTCGCCCTGGTGCGCGAAGTTGATGCCCCAGCCCGATTCGGAACCGGCAGGCGCTGCCCACCACAACCCCCCGTAGTTGTTGGCCGGTTGCGGCTGGCCCGCGACCACAACGAACATGACGGTCGATATCGTGGAGCCGCCCGATGTCGCGGTCACCGTGATCGTGGCGAGGCCCGTTGCTCCTGCGGTGATGACCCCCGCAGGATCGACCGCGGCCACGGTCGGCTGATCGCTCGCGTATGTGACGACGGTCGGCGTCACGAGGTATCCGGTCGTCGTTCGTGCGCTGACCTGGATTTGGGCTTTCGCGTCGGTGGCGAGCCGCACCGTAGCGCTCGGTCCCGACTGCGCGGTCGTGACGAACAACCGATCGATCGGCTCACTCGAGGTGGCGAACGGGAACTCGGCGGTGAGCCCCATCGCCGCGTAGTCGATGTCCTCGAAGCCGAGCGCGTAGGCGGGCGAATCGGGGCGCAGGCGGAAGTCGCGTCGGTCGAAATCGACGAAGCGCGGGTCGGCGGTGGCCGAGTTCTGGTCGTGGCGGCGGTCATGGCGCTCGCGCCACTGCGCCAGCGTCTCCTGCCGCGGATCGAAGTAGGTGATGGCGTCCCAATTGAAGCCTACCGTGTACATCCCGTCGGGGTGGTGGAAGAGGTTCAGGTCCGCCAGCGCGAGCTGCGACTCGTCGAACTCGGGGAACGCATACACGTTGCTCACTCGGTTGCGCGAGAAGATGTTGCGCTTGACCGTCGTGTTGCGAGTCGGCAGGTGCGCCTCGCTCTCCTGGGTGGCCACGATGTTGACGGCCGCGGTGTTGAGCCGGTTGCCAGCGACCACGTTGTTGACCACGTTCGCACCGTCTCCGGTGACGTGGATCGCGGCGTAGGTGATGCCCTCCGGCGTCGACTGCTGAAGATCGTGGATGACGTTGTCGCTCACCGTCGTCTGCATGTTGGTGATGTCGAGATAGATGCCGTTGCCGTAGGAGAACGCCAGGTCGCTGTGGTGGATGCGGTTGCCGGTGATTGAGTTGCCGGGACCGATCCCGCCGACGTGGATCGGCGCGCCGTCCTGCGAGTCGGTCATCGTGCGCGAGATGTCGTTGTAGGCGATGATGTTGCCGGTGGTGTTCTGTACCGGCGCGCCTTCGCGGCTGAGCGATCCGAAAACGCCGATGCCTTCCCGCGGCGAGTCGTGGATCAGATTGTGCGACACGACGTTGTCCGCGCTGCGCACGACCGTAATCCCGTTGTTGTCGCCACGAATCCGACCGACATGGTGGAGGTGATTGTTGGTAACGAGGTTGCCGCGCGGGAATCCGATCGCGGCCTCGCCATACAGGTTGACGGCATCCCGGCCGACGTCGTGCATCAGGTTGCCGGCCACCACGCAATCCCGGCTCGCGCCGTGCATCGCGACTCCGTTTCCGCCGACGTCGTGCACGCGGTTGCCCCTGATTCCGATGCGCTCGGCGTCGTGCACGAGGAACCCGCTGCCGGGGGAGTTCGTGTAGGCCAGCGTGAGTCCCTCGAACTCCAGGTCGTGGACCGTGTTCGCATCGCTGGCACCGTGGATTGACACGATCCCTTCGTTGTACTGCTGCGATGCCCCGGGTATCAGGATCTCCTGAGCCTCGATCGGCAGCCGACGCGGCCGGTAGTACAGAAACCCACCGCCCAGCCAGAACTCGCCCGGGCTGTCGAGAAGCTCCCGTGCACCCTGGACGAAGTAGCGTGACTTCGCCCCGATCGTCCACACGGCCGCGGTCCCGCCATCGATCAAGTCGCGACCCAGGGTCAACACACCTGCTCCGTAGTCGACGCTCGCGACGGAGAAGACCTGTTGGACCCAGTTCCAGGTTCCGTCGGGGCCGCCCGGCCAGAGCACGACCTCCAGCGCGGACGGATTCGGGACTGGCGGGACGTCGCCTGCGCGGAACCCGAACTTCGTGGTCTCAGCGCCCGCGATCGTGGCACTCGTGCGGCTGTAGTTGTAGGGACTCTCCGGTGTTACGTTGGGATGGCGCGCCATGCTCGCACGCACGCCGTTCTCCCACAGCGCATTGAATGTCCAGTCGATGGGCGTCTTGTAGACCCCGCCCGCCTCCGGCTGCCACGCGGTCACTCGCTGCGCGCGGTGGATGACGGGGCGCTCTCCCGGATAGGCCCGGTAGACGACCTTGTAGCCGTCGCGGCCAGAATCTTCGGGAAGAAACCAGATCGGCGAATCCTGGTAGTGCTCTCCGCCGCGGATGAAGACCGTGACGTCGCCGCTCATACCGCCAGCGATAGCCGCGCGCACCGCGCCCTGCGCACGGGCGATGGTCCTGAACGGGCCATCCGTGCCGGTCGCCGTGGCGATCGTTCCGGTCCAGCTATCGTTACCGTTGGTCGCGACGTAGTAGGCGACCGGACCTGCCCCCTCGGCCACCTGTGGTAAGCCGATGACCGAAAGAAGCGTCGCCAACGCCAGCGCAAGGTAGTGCGCGCAGATGTCGGGCGAGCGCGGGGCAGCGATCGCGCCCCGTGGGACTCCGGAGAAATCCCGTGGGACATCGCCGCAGCGGCAGGACTCCTGGAGCATGGACACCTCCCCGGCGACGCAACAAGAGAGCCCGTTTCCGGAGGCTGGTCAGGGGCAAGTATCGCTGCGACGCCGACCGGCCGCAAGCGGCCGAGTTTCGCCAGACCGCTGTCAAGTTGTCTCGCCGTCAAGCCGCCGTTCAGGCTCTGCCTGGCTTCAGATTTTCGATGGCAAGTCCAGCGGCAGGTCATGGCCGAGCCGAGTCATTGGGAGATCCAAGCTCGTCGCCGGAATCCCGCCATTCGGCGGTGCTCCCCGACCAGTGGGCGTGCGCGAGGGCACACATTGGAGGCACGGTGGCGCCATGGCCATGCCGGTATCATGCCGTCGATAGCATTCGCTGCGCATCGCATTGGACACACTGGCCCTCAAG
>DAOMBL010000115.1:5474-8756 GCA_035427325.1 Casimicrobiaceae bacterium | reverse complement strand
GGCGGAAGGCGTCGAGCGCCGAATCCAGCGCGGCGCGATCCGGCGATCCGGCCCAGGCGATGCGTACGCGCTCGCGCGGCACGACCGCACGCAGCCGCGGCGCGCGCTCGCCAGCGAAGCGCTCCCCGACCCAGTCCTGGCCGAGCCGCCAGACGCAGTCGCCTTCCCGGCATCCGGTGACGAGCACGCCGTCCGCTCCGCTGCGCAGCGCGTAGTCGACGAACGACGGCGGGAGCTGCGCCGCGCACAGCAGCGGGAGCGCCGCGGTGTCGCCGTCGCGCAGCGCGCGGACGTCGATCGCCTCCTCGCAGCCGACCAACACGACGCGCGGCGTCGCGGCGGCGTCGCCGCGCGGGGTCGCCGAGATGCGCGCGAGTTCGCCTTCGAGCATCGTGCGCAGCGCGCCGATCGGCTTCTGCGGCATGTCGATGCCGGAGACCAGGTCCGCGACCGAGCGGAACGGCACCGACGACGGGCACGCGCCTGCGCAGATGCCGCAGCCGGCGCAGCGGTCGGCGTCGACGCGCGCCTCGAGCGGATGCGCCCGGCCGTCGGAGCGCGGCACCATCGCGGTCGCGTCGTACGGACAATCGACGAAGCAGCGGCGGCAGCCGTTGCAGAACTCCAGGTCGACGACCGCGGCCTCGCGCCGCGGCGCGCGGGCCGCACGCGAGAGCCAGGGCAGCGAAAGCAGCAGCGCCGCGAGGACGGCGACGATCGCCCACAGCCCCGTCGGCGAGATCGCGTCCTGGATCGCGTGCGGCGCGAGGTAGAACCAGTCGAGGGCGAGGCTCCCCGGAACGGACGCCAGGTCGGCCGGCGCGTGGCTCGTCACCGGCACGGCGAGCGAGACCACCACGAGCGCGGCGAGCGTGCCCCAGGCGATCGACCGCGCCGGTTGCGTCGCCGGGCGTTTCAACCGCTGCACGTGCGCCCACATCAGCGCGAGCGTGGCGAGCGGAATGCCGATGTGCAGGAAGATCAGGAGCGAGAAGAACCGGTCGTCGATGCGCGCGTTCGCGTCGAAGTTGCCCGCGAGCGGCTCCGCGAAGATCGGCAGCACGTCGAGCCATTCGGTCGTCGCGACGATCGAGTACTGCGCGAGCCGGTCCCAGACGAGCCAGAAGCCGACCAGTCCCGAGGCGTAGACGAACGCGACGAGCGCGACGCCGGTGATCCACGCGTAGCGGTGGACGTGCGCGTAGCGGCCGTGCGCCCACTCGCGCGCGAGGTGCAGCATCGTGACCAGGACGAACGCGTCGGACGAGTAGCGGTGGAGGCTACGCGCCAGCGCGGACGCCGGCCACGCGTTCGCCGACATCCGCTCGACCGAGGTCCAGGCGAGCGCCGCGCTGGTGTCGAACAGCGCGTAGACGTAGATCCCGGTGATCGCGGCGACCCAGAACAGGATCCACGCGAGCCCCCCGAGCGCCCGCCAGGGGTTGGCGCGCGGACCGAACGCGATGTCGAACGCGGCCTCGATGCGATCGAAAGCGGCGCGGACCGCCGGCCGCAGCGCGCCGCGCGCGGCACCGACGGCGTCGGGGGCGTCCTCGGAAGCGGGCGACCGCATGCGGATACTCTACGGCGCGCGCCCGCGGCCGGCATTGACGTGCGCCAAACTCCGCCGGGCGACGGAGGGCACCCGCGCGAGGGCCCGCGTCAGGACCGGAACAGCCAGCCGCCGGACTTCGCGTCGAAGTCGAGGAGCAGGATCGCGCCGGGGGCGAGGGTGACCGTGGCTTCCTTCACGTGGCCGAATCCCGGCTCGGGCGCGTCGCCGAGCTTCGCCACCACGCGGTGCTCGCCGGCCGGCACCTCGATGCGCCGGTAGAGGGTCGAACTGCCGTCCTTCGCGAGCCCGGAGGGCGGGACGACAGCGGAGACGATCGTGCGCCCGTCGAGCGCGACCTCGATCGCGACCGGCACGCGCTCGCGCGGACAGACGCTGGCGGCGCGCAGGTTGGGGGCGAGCTTCGCGAGTTCCTCGGGCGTGCGCTCGCGGCAGGCCTCCTTGCGCTGCCCGGCGTGCTGCAGCGAGATCTTCACGAGCGCGGTGTCCGGAGGAATCGGCCGCCATTCGGGACGGACCGCGAAATACGCGAGCGCGGCGCAGAACGCGACGTAGCCGACCGCCTGGCCGGCGTAGCTCACGACTCGGTTGACCGGATAGGCGCCCATCGCTCACGCCCCTCCGAGGCGCACCGCGTCCTCTTCCGGCGTCTCGCGCGCGAGATGCGGCGACAGGCGGAAGGCGTCGGAGAAGCAGTCGTTCGGGTCCATGCCGCGCGCGCGGAACGCCGGATGCGCGGCCTCGACCATCGCGACCGAGCCGCAGGCGTAGACCTGGTGTCCGGCGAGCGACGGGTAGTCGGCGAGGATCGCCTCGTGCACGAGGCCCGTGCGCCCGGTCCATCCGTCGCCGGGTCCGGGCTCCGAGAGCACCGGAACGAACGTGAAGTTCGGATGCTCGCGGGCCCAGCGCTCGCACAGTTCGCGTGCGTACATGTCGCCCGGCTTGCGCGTGCCCCAGTAGAGCACCATCCGCCGCTTCATCCCCTTGGCGAACGCGTACTCGACCATGCTCTTGACCGGCGCGAAGCCGGTCGCGCCCGCGACGAACACGATCGGCTTCTTCGAGTCCTCGCGCAGGAAGAACGATCCGAGCGGGCCCTCGAACTCGACCGGCTCGCCGACGCGCATCGCCTCGAACACGTGCGTCGTGTAGCGACCTCCGGGCACGCGCCGGATCTGCAGCTCGATCCTGCGGCCGTCGCCGGGCGCGGTGGCGAACGAGAAGCTGCGCTTCTGGCCGTCGGGCAGCAGGATGTTGATGTACTGGCCGGCGTAGAAGTGCAGGTTCTCGCCGCCCTCGACGGCGAGGTGGACGATCATCACGTCCTCCGCGGCCTTCGCGATCGAGGCGACCTTCGCGTGCCAGACGCGCGGCGCGGTGCCGCCGGGGAGCGCGACCGGCTCGTACTCGATCTCGACGTCGGTCGTCGGCGTGGCGACGCAGGCCAGGATCTTGCCCTCGCGCCGCTCGTCGTCGGTCAGGACGTCGCGCTGGTAGGCGGCGAGTTCGACGTCGCCGTACAGCAGCGTGCACTTGCACTGCCCGCAGCCGCCGCTGCGGCAGTCGTAGGCCATCGGGATGGTTTCGCGCAGCAGGGCCTCGAGCAGCGTCTCGCCGCCGCGCGCCGGGACGACGCGGTTGTCCGGCCGCACCGCGACGTGGCGGATCACCTTCGATTCGCGCTTGGGAGGCATCCACGGCCGCGC
>DAOMBL010000115.1:0-5464 GCA_035427325.1 Casimicrobiaceae bacterium | reverse complement strand
GGCAGCGCGAACGCGAGCAGGGTGGCGCCGATGACGACCGCCCACACGAGCGCCGGCCCCCACACATCGTGCGCGGCGAGCGCGGGCAGGTAGAACCAGTCGAACGAGATCGAGGCCGGCACCGTCATCAGGTCCGCCGGCGCGAGCGACAGCGCCGGCCGCACGATCGAGAGCGCGATGAGCGCGACGGTGAGCGGGATCGCGATCGAGCGCGGGGGGCGCGTCTTGGCGCCGGGCACCCTCTGGGTGTGGACCCACAGGAGCCCGAGCACGCCGAGCGGCAGCCCGATGTGCAGGAACGACAGCAGCGAGAACAGGCGGTCGTTGACCGCCTCGGGCGTGATGAAGTTGCGCACCAGCGTCCCGCGGAAGATCGGCAGCCAGTCGAGCCACTCGGTCGTCGCGACGACGACGAACTGCGCGAGGCGGTCCCAGGGCAGCATGTAGCCGTTGATGCCCGAGATGTAGACGAGCCACAGCAGCACGACGCCCGAGACCCACGAGAACCAGCGGAACGCGCGGTAGCGGTCGAACGTGAAGTGGCGGACGACGTGCAGCAGCATCGTCAGCACCATGCCGTCGGAGGCGTAGCGGTGCAGGCTGCGCATGATGCCGCCGAACCAGCGCTGCCCGTGCGTGATCGCCTCGACCGAGCTGTACGCCTCCTCGACGCCGGTGGAGAAGAACGCGTAGAGGTAGAGCCCGCTGCCGACGACGATCCACAGCAGGAAGTGGCTGATCGCGCCCAGGTGGTAGAACGGGTTGGACGCTTCGCCGAACGCGCGGTTGAACACGCGCTCGACCGCGAGGAACACGGCCTGGCCGGAGCGGTGGAGGAGTCTCAGCATCGCTTGGGGGAATCGAAACGGGGCGTCACGGCAGGCGAGGAAATCCCGGCCACGGGCGGAGGCATGTCGCCCGGGCCGGGGACGCACCAAGGGCCGGCGTCGCCATTATGCTGGATCAGGTCGCGCGTGCGCGGCATGATCTGGATCACGTCGCGGCGAGAACGCCCGTGCGGCGGCGTTCAGGCGGGGTTGGGGCCGGAGGATCCCCGCCGGTCGCGGCGGCGGGACGCCGCGAACAGGTACCAGAGCGTGCCGATGACGATGGTCGTCCCGGTGAAGAGTTCGATGAAGAGCCCGTAGTCGAGGCGGTAGCGCCCGGAGCGCGGGTCGTAGATCGTGCACAGCACGCGCACGCGCTCGATGAGGCTCGCGAGGTCGACCTGCGGCGCCGGGTCACCCAGCACCAGGGCGCGCATCGGCGCCACGAGCATCGGCAGCTCGAAGCGGTCGCCGTAGACCTGCCGGACCACGCGTCCGTCGCGGTCGATGATCGTCGCCTGCGTCAGGTGGTCGAAGCCGCCGCCGGTGGGCACCCACTGGAAACCCATCTCGCGCGCGAGGGCATCGAGCGATTCGGGCGTCGGCGTGGCGAAGGTCCAGCGCGGATCGATCACCGCGTGCTTGCGCGCGAACTCGCGCATTGCGGTCGGCGAGTCGAACGGCAGGTTGAAGCCGATCGTCAGCACCTGGAAGCTGTCGTCGCCCACCGCGCGGCGCGCGGCGGCCACCGCTTCCGCGAGGAAGCCGGTCGTCACCGGGCAGACCTGGAAGCAGCCGGTGTAGATGAACGAGACGACGAGCGGCCTGCCGCGGAAGTCCGACATGCGGATCCTGCGGCCGTCCGAGGCCGTGAGTTCGTGATCGCCGACGACGCCGCCGATCGCGCGCTGGCTCACGTCGAGCGCCTGGCGCTGGTCGAGCGCGGTGCCGGCGGGCAGGGCCTGCCCGTGCACCACGCCCCACGCGACCAGGAAGACGAGTCCGAGGAACGCGGCGAGCAGCAGCCGGTTGAGCGCCTTGGGGTCGGGTGCGTCAGGCACGGAACAGCGGATCGGCGCAGGCGGCGACGATCAGGAGGGAGAGCTGCACGAGCGAGGCGTGGAAACTCGCGAGCGCGCGCTGACGCGTCGGCTCCAGCGCGAGCTGGCCCGCGCGTACCAGCAGCAGCATGCCCCCGGCGAGCGCGCAGGCGGCGTAGAACCAGGACATGCCGAGGAAACCGGGGACGACCGAGGCGATCACGAGCATCGCGGCGCCGGAGAACACGGCGCGCGCGGCGGCGCGGTCGCCCGCCACCACCGGAAGCATCGGCACGCGCGCGGCGGCATAGTCGTCGCGATAGGCGATCGCGAGGCTCCAGAAATGCGGGGGCGTCCACAGGAACAGGATGACCGCGAACGCGAGCGTCGTCGGGTCGGGAGCGCCGGGCGCGACCGCCGCGGCCCCGGCCAGCACGGCGAAGCTGCCGGCGAGCCCGCCGATCACGATGTTCCAGGCGGTCCGGCGCTTGAGCCAGACGGTGTAGACGACGCCGTAGGTGAACGCGCCGAGCGCGGTGTAGAGCGCCGCGAGGCCGTTGGTCGCAACCCAGGCGAGCGCGACGCCCGAGGCGGCCACCGCGCCGATGACGAGC
Organism: Casimicrobiaceae bacterium; assembly: GCA_035427325.1. Taxonomy (GTDB): domain Bacteria; phylum Pseudomonadota; class Gammaproteobacteria; order Burkholderiales; family Casimicrobiaceae; genus VBCG01. Next base: position 2,983 of record DAOMBL010000115.1, on the reverse strand, counting down.
GGCCAGAACGGGCCCGCGGCGAGGCGGCCGGTGACGAATGCACGGTGGCGCGTGCGGCGCATCGAGCGATCGAGGTCGCGTTCCACGTACTGGTTGAACGCGCCTGCGGCGGCGGACGCGAGCGTCACCGCGAGCACGATCGCGACGGCTCGCCAGACGGAGATGTCGCCGGGCGCGATCGCGAGGCCCGCGAGCGCGGTGGCGCCGATCGCGACGCCGATGCGCAGCTTGAAGAGATCGAAGACGAGGCGCCAGCCGGACAGGGTCCGCGGCGCACGGGAGGGAGCGGAAGTCGTGGCGCTCATCGGGGAAGTCCTCGTACGGGGGCCCGTTCCCGGGCGGCGGATGGGGGAACCCACCCGCCGCGCGCGGACGCGGGCCGCGTGGTCAGGACATCGGCCACACGGTGGACAGGTACTTCCAGTTGACGAAGTAGTAGAGGATGAACGCGGTCAGGAACACCAGCGCGAGGACGAAGGTCCCCGGGGCGACGAAACCTGCCGTCCCGATGCCGGCGTGCGCGACCGGGGCGGGCGCGGGCACCGGAGCCGGGGCGCGGCCCTCCTTGACCGGGACGTGCTTGAAGTCCGGCGTCTGGATGCGCTTGCCGATGAACACGCTGCACACCGTGATCAGCAGGTACGCCGCACCGCCGACGATCGCGATGACGCCGCTGATGCCGGTCAACCCCATCATCAGGTACGCGGTGCCCGGGAACTCGTGGCCGAGCGCGTTGCCGGCGAACGACATGTCCCAGTGGCGCCGCGGTACGCCGAGCGTCCCCGCGCCCATCATGAAGAGCGTGAACGCCATCATGCCCAGACCGAAGAGGTACGGCTGCCAATTCGCGAGCCCGGGGAACATGAGTTCGCGCCGGAACAGCGTCGGGATCAGGAAGTAGGTGAGCCCCATGAACGCGAGCGTGGTGCCGACGACGACCGTCGCGTGGAAGTGGCCGGGCACGTAGATGGTGTTGTGGATGATGAGGTTCAGCTGCTCGGTTCCCATCATCACGCCCGAGATGCCGCCCAGGAAGCCGAAGCCGACCAGCGACATGAACATCGACGAGAAGCTCGGGTTCGACCAGGGCGCCTTGCGCAGCCACTCGAACAGGCCGCGGTTGTAGCCCTTCTCGCGCTGGGCGACTTCGATCGCGCCCGGGACGGTCAGGCCGTGCACCATCGACGCCAGCACCGCGAGGTACATCGCGTAGCTGGTGTTGAAGATCTTCCAGTTCGACGTGAGGCCCGGGTCGGCGAGCAGGTGGTGCGCGCTCGCGAGCTGCAGGAAGCAGATGTAGAGGAAGAACGCCATCCGCGAGACCTTCTCCGACATCGGCTTCGCGCCGAAGACCACGCCGGCGATCGCGTACCAGACCGCGACGTGCGCCGAGACGTTGATCTGCTGCGAGCTGTGGCCGAAGCCCCACCAGACGGTGCGGTACATCAGCGAGTCGACGTGGTCGATCAGCCCGAGCGACCACAGGAAGGTCGGGATCAGGATGATCGCGCCCGAGGCGATCGTGAAGACCGCGATGATCCCGGCGGTCACCGCGCCGAAGGTCACCAGCGGCACCGAGCCGTTGTAGGTGCGCTCGGCGCGCCCGATCGCCAGCGTGCCGAAGAACACGAAGCAGGCGATCAGCGCCCCGACCGCGAACAGGATGAGGCCGAGGTAGAACGCCGGGTGCGCGCCCATCGGCACGTAGGAGGTGAACATCACCGACGAATCGCCGCGGAACACCGCGACGTTGTTCACCAGCGCGCCGATCACCATCAGCCAGAACCCGACCCACGCGATGCCGGGCGTCGCGATCCGGCACTTGAGCAGCACGCTCGCGGCGAAGTAGAGCACCGCGATCTCGAAGAAGATGATCCAGTACACGAGCATGTTGAGCCCGTGCGCGGTCAGCGTCAGGTAGAACCAGTCCGGCGGCAGCAGGTGGACGGCCGGCCAGCGCGTGAGCGTGACCAGCAGCGCGAGGATCCCGCCGACGAGCAGCGAGACCACCGCGGCGACCGCGTTCCAGCGGATGAGCTTCTCCGCGGGCTGGTGGAAGACGAGCCCGGACGACGGGCAGGTGCGGAACATCCGGTTGACGGCCATGTTCATCCCCTCACTTGGCCTTGACGACGTACAGGCGGCTCGCCATCGTGTGGTGGTTGATGCCGCAGTACTCGTTGCAGATGATCGAATAGGTGCCGGCCCGGTTGGGCGTCACCGTCATGATGTGCTCGTAGCCGGGGTGGACCTGGACGTTGATGTTCTCCGGCTGCAGCGAGAAGCCGTGCAGCCAGTCCATCGACGCGAGGTGCAGCCGGTAGGTCTTGCCCTCCTCCAGCTCGATCATCGGCCACCAGCTCCACAGGCGCGCGATCAGGTAGACGTCGCTCCCGGGAGGCGGCGCGACCACCGGGATCTTGAGGTCGGTCTCCTCGCGGACCTTGTACTTGTCGACCATCGCCTGCGTCTTCGCCTGATAGAGCTCCGGCGTGGTGCGGTAGGCCTCGTTGCTGAGGTTCTGCTTACCGAACACGTGCCAGTACGGCATCATGAAGAACATCACCAGGCACCAGACGAAGGCGATGAGGATCCAGGCGAGCTCGATCTTGTCGAGCGGCTGTTTCCACCAGATGCGCTGTGCGGGAGGATGAATCGCGCTCATGTCGTGGTCTCCGCGCGGCGGCTAGCGCGCAATTGGAACGTTGGCGATCTCCATCACGCCCCAGACGATGTAGAGCACCGTCGGCATCGCCACGCCGATGAAGAGCAGCAGGAACGGGTTCTCCAGCAGGTGCTGCATGGCCGGGATGCGTTCGGGGATCGGGTCGGGGTTGGCCATGGCGGGTTCTCCTCTGAGGACGTAGCGGGATCGGGTCAGGGCCGGGAGCTCCGGCCGGGATAGAATTTGGTGCGCGGCGGGAAGTCCGCGGCGCCGGCCTCCGGGAAGGGCGCGGCGGCGGGTGCGCGCCCGGCCGCGGCT
>DAOMBL010000114.1:0-8790 GCA_035427325.1 Casimicrobiaceae bacterium | reverse complement strand
GCTGAAGCCCGACCCACAATGGAGTGCGGCAGCCCGTCGGGCTGAAGCCCGACCCGCACAACGCGGTCAGCCGGACCCCTTCGGCTTCCTGGCCGGCCGTGTCCAGTTCTCGACGGTCACCTGCTTCGCGCGCGCGAGCGTGAGCTTCCCCGCCGGCGCGTCGGCGGCGATCGTGCTGCCGCCGCCGATCGTCGCGCCGGCGCCCACCTCGACCGGCGCGACGAGCACGACGTTCGAGCCGATCGACGCGTCGTCGCCGATCACCGTGCGATGCTTGTTCGCGCCGTCGTAGTTCGCGGTAATCGAGCCCGCGCCGAAGTTGACGCGTTCGCCGATCGTCGTGTCGCCGACGTAGGCCAGGTGGTTCGCCTTCGAACCCGCGCCGATCGTCGAGGCCTTCACCTCGACGAAGTTGCCGACGTGCGCTGCCTCGCCCAGCACGGTGCCCGGGCGCAGCCGCGCGTAGGGCCCGACCCACGCGTTCGCGCCGATCGTCGCGCCGTCGATCGTCGTGTGCGTGCGAATCTCGCTGCCCGGCCCGATCTCGCAGTCGCGCAGCACGCAGTAGGGCTCGACGCGCACGCCGTCGTGCAGCACGACACGCCCCTCGAAGACGCAGCCGACGTCGATCGACACGTCGGATCCGCACTCGAGCGTTCCGCGCAGGTCGAAGCGCGCCGGGTCGGCGATCGAGGTGCCCGCGCGCATCAGCGCCTCGGCGCGGCGGCGCTGCACGATGCGCTCGACCTCGGCCAGCTGCACGCGATCGTTGATGCCGCGCGTGTCGCGCTCGTCCGGCGCGACGATCGCCTCGACGGCCACGCCGTCCGCGATCGCGTGCGCGACGACATCGGTCAGGTAGTACTCGTTCTGCGCGTTGTGCGGGACGAGCTTCGCGACCCACGCGGCGAGGAGGGCCGTCGGCGCGGCGAGCGCCCCCGTGTAGATCTCGTCGATCGCGCGCTCGGCGGGCGAGGCGTCGCGATCCTCGACGATGCGGCGGACCGCGTCGCCGTCGCGCAGCACGCGGCCCAGGCCCGAGGGATCGGGCACGATCGCGGTCAGCAGCGCGGGCCGGCCGCGCGAGGCGCGCTCGGCGAGCGCGCGCAGGAGCGTCCCGGGCAGGAGCGGCGTGTCGCCGTTCACCACGACCGTGACGCCTTCGCGCGCTAGCGCGCCGAGCGCGACCCGCACCGCGTCGCCGGTGCCGCGCGGCGGGTCCTGCCGGACGAACGCGAGCCCGGGCGCGGCGAGTTCGCGTTCGACGGCCTCGGCGCCGTGGCCGGTGACCACCGCGATCGCCGCGGGCGAGATCGACCGCGCCGCGTCGAGCACATGCGCGAGCATCGGCCGGCCCGCGAGCGGGTGCAGCATCTTCGGACGGGACGAGCGCATGCGCTTGCCCTGGCCGGCGGCCATCAGGACGACTTGGACGGGAGTGGCGGTCACGGGCGCGGCGAGGAATTCCGCCGCATTCTACGCGCGCGGGCCGGCCCGCTGCCGGATCCGCGCGTCCCGCCCGACCGGCCCGCTTTCCGCGACGATCGTTCCGCGTGTACACTCCCCCGGGGCCCGCCCGACCGAGCCGCACGACGATGCGGCGCAGTATCCGTCCAGGGGCGCGCGGCCCGACCTCCAGGAGACCCGATGTCCACGACCCTTCGCATGTTCCTCGCCGCGCTCGCGCTCGCGGCGCTGCCCGCCACGCCGGCGTTCGCCGCCGACGCCTGCAAGAACCACGGTGAACTCGACACGATCTACTGCGACGACGACGGCAACATGACCGCCGACGTCCCGAAGGATCCGAAGAAGGTCAAGAATCCGTCGACGATCGTGTTAACCTACACGCCGGTCGAGGCTCCCGCGGTCTACGAGAACATCGTCAAGCCGTTCACGACCCACCTCGCGCAGTGCCTCGACAAGAAGGTCGTGTTCTACCAGGTGCAGTCGAACGCGGCGGAGATCGAAGCGATGCGCTCGGGCCGCCTGCACGTCGGCGGCTTCTCGACCGGCCCGACCGCGTTCGCGGTCAACCTCGCCGGCGCGGTGCCATTCGCGATCAAGGGGTACGAGAAGGACTTCCAGGGCTACAACCTGATCGTGGTGGTCAAGGCGAGTTCGCCGTACCAGAAGCTCTCGGACCTCAAGGGCAAGAAGGTCGCGCACACCTCGCCCTCGTCGAACTCGGGGCACCTCGCGCCGCTCGCGCTGTTCCCGAAGGAAGGCCTGACACCCGATACCGACTACAAGCCGCTCTTCTCCGGCAAGCACGACCAGTCGGTGCTCGGCGTCGCGTCCGGCGACTACGACGCCGCGGCGGTCGCCTCCGACGTGTTCCACCGCATGGGCGTTCGCGGCCAGATCAAGGAATCGGACTTCCGCGTCATCTACCGCAGCCAGAAGTTCCCGACCTCCTCGTTCGCGTACGCGCACGACCTCGACCCGAAGCTCGTCGACAGGATGCTGACCTGCTTCTACGACTACCGCTTCCCGCCCGAGATGAAGAAGGCGTTCGACGGGGCGGACCGCTTCTTCCCGATCAACTACAAGACGACCTGGGCGGTGGTGCGCGAAGTCGCCAAGGGCTCGGGCCAGGCGTTCGACCGCAAGACCTACGAGACCGAGACCAAGCGCGAGGCGGAGGCCGCCGCGAAGAAGAAGAAGTGAACCTCGCGTCGACGCGGTGGGGCGCCGGGGTCGCGGCGCCCTCCGCCCCGGGGAGCGCGCGTTGCTGACGCTTCGCCGTCTCTCGAAGTCCTACGTGCCGGGCAAGCCGGTGCTCGTCGAGATCGACCTCGAGATCGCCTCGCGCGGCATCACCGCGATCATCGGCCCCTCCGGCACCGGCAAGTCGACGCTGATCCGCTGCGTCAACCGGCTGGTCGAGCCGACGTCCGGCGAGATCCTGTTCGACGGCGAGGATCTCGCGAAGCTCTCGGGCCGCCGGCTGCGCCACGCGCGGCGGCACATCGGCATGGTGTTCCAGGAGTACAACCTCGTGGAACGCCTGTCGGTGATGGAGAACCTGCTCTCCGGCCGTCTGGGCTACGTGTCCGCGTGGCGCGCCTGGCGCCGCCGCTTCCCCGCGGAGGACGTGCGGGCCGCGTTCGAACTGCTCGACACGGTCGGACTCGCGGGCTTCGCGAACCGCCGCGCCGACGCGCTCTCCGGCGGGCAGCGGCAGCGCGTGGGCATCGCACGCGCGGTCATGCAGGAGCCGCGGCTGCTGCTCGCGGACGAGCCGACCTCGTCGCTCGATCCGAAGACCTCGGTCGAGATCATGCAGCTCCTCGCCGACGTGGCGCAAAGCCGCGACATCCCGGTGCTCGTCAACATGCACGACGTCGAACTCGCGAGGCGCTTCGCCGATCGCATCGTCGGCATGTCGGGCGGGCGCGTCGTCTACGACGGCGCCCCTGCGGGACTCTCCGACGACGCGCTCGCGTCGATCTACGGCGGCGAGGACTGGCTGCACTGATGGCGAGGACGCAGCATCCGGGACGCGCCGTCGCCGCGCGGAGCGCGTCCGCGTGAACGCGCCCGCGGCCCTGCCCGAGCCGCCGTTCCGGCGCAGCCCGTGGTCGCGCGTGGCGCTCGCCGCGCTCGTCGCGTACGTCGTCTACGCGTCGCTGCAGATGGAGATCTCGGCCGAGCGCGTCGGAACCGGGATGCACAACGCGGCGCGCTTCTTCGAGCGGATGTTCCCGCCGAACTTCGAGCGCTGGGAACTCCTGCTCAAGGGCCTGTTCGAGAGCCTGGAGATCGCGGTGCTCGCGTCCGCGCGCGGAATCGTGCTCGCGCTGCCGGTCGGGCTCCTCGCCGCGCGCAACCTGATGCCCGCGTGGGCGACCTGGCCCGCCCGCGCGTTCATCGTCGCGTGCCGCTCCTTCCACCCGGTGATCGTCGCGATCGTGTTCGTCAAGGCGGTCGGCTTCGGCGCGCTCGCCGGCATCCTGGCGCTGGTCGTCGCGTCGATCGGCTTCATCGGCAAACTCTTCACCGAGGCGGTCGAGGAGATCTCCGACAAGCAGGTCGAGGCGGTGCGCGCGACCGGCGCGCCGTTCGGCTCGATCCTCGCCTTCGGCGTGTTCCCGCAGGTGTTCTCGCGCTTCATCGGCTTCGCGACCTACCAGCTCGACAGCAACCTGCGGAACTCGACGATGGTCGGCATCGTCGGCGCGGGCGGCATCGGCGGCACGCTGTTCTCGGCGTTCCAGCGCTTCGACTACGACTTCGTCTGCGCGATCCTGATCGCGATCATCTCGCTCATCATGCTGGGCGAGATCGCCGCGACGGGCGTGCGGCGCGTCTTCCTCGACGGGGCGACGCTCGGCGAACTCTTCCGGCGCGGCGCGCGCACGGTTCGCGAGCGCCGGCTCGAGGACGACTGATGGCGGCCGACGCAGCCCTCCGCGCCGAGGCCGAGTGGCGCCGCTTCACCCCCGCGCAGCGGCTCGCACGCCTCGCGATCACCCTCGCGATCGTCGCGGCGATCGTCGCGGCCATCCGCTCGGTCGAGGTGATCCCCGAGTTCCTGGTCGACGCGCCGGAGCAGATGATGGACCTCCTCACGCGCATGTGGCCGCCCGACTGGCCGCACTACCCGGAGTCCGTCCACGCGGCGCTGATGGAGACGATCCACATCGCCTCGCTCGGCACGCTGCTCGCGCTCGCGATGGCGCTGCCGGTGGGGGTGCTCGCGGCGCACAACCTCGTGCCCTCCACGCCGGTGAACCTCGCCGCGAAGTTCGTCCTCGTGTCCTCGCGCAGCGTGAACTCGCTGGTGTGGGCGCTGCTCTTCGTCGGCATCTTCGGCCCCGGCGCGCTCGCCGGCACGCTCGCGATCGCGTTCCGCTCGATCGGCTTCGTCGGCAAGCTCTTCGGCGAGGCGCTCGAGGAGGCGCAGCCGGGCCCGATCGAGGCGCTGACGGCCGCGGGCGCCCCCTGGGCCTCGCGCATGACCTTCGGCTACTGGCCGCAGGTGAAGCCCGCGTTCTGGTCGATCGCGCTGTTCCGCTGGGACATTAACGTCCGCGAGTCGGCGGTGCTGGGGCTCGTCGGCGCGGGCGGGATCGGCATGACGCTCGACACCGCGATGAACCTGTTCCAGTGGGACCGCGTCGCGGTGATCCTGATCGCGATCTTCGCGGTCGTGGTGGTCGCCGAGATCGTCGTCACCCAGGTGCGCAAGCGCGTGATCTGACGGGCGCGGCGCGCGTGCCCGGCGACGCGGCGGGAGACCGGGCATCCATTCGCGGTATCCTCGCGCCGATGACGGTCCTCGCGGTCTTCAACCAGAAGGGCGGCGTCGGCAAGACGACGACCGCGCTCAACCTGCTCGCCGCGATCGCGCGGCGCGGCCGCCGGCCGCTCGGCATCGACCTCGACCCGCAGGGCCACCTGTCGCACGTGTTCGGCACGCAGCCGCGCGCGGCCGACGACACGATGTACGGCTACTTCGTGCGCCAGCGGCCGATCGCGGACATCGCGCGCGTGAGCGCGAGCGGCGTCCTCATGTGCCCGGCGCACATGGAACTCTCCAAGCTCGATGCGCTGCTCGGCAAGGGCTACAACGTCGTCACGCGGCTGCGCCAGACGCTGCGCGCGCCCGGCGCCGTCGACGATCCGGTCGTGATCGACTGCTGCCCGCTCCTCAACGTGCTTTCCCTCAATGCGATCTTCGCGTGCGACCTCCTGGTGGTGCCGGTGTCGGCCGACTACCTCGCGGTGCAGGGCGCGAAGGAGGTCGAGCGGGCGTTGAACGCGCTCGAGCCGGTGTTCAAGCAGCGGCTGCCGCGTCGCTACGTGATCACGCGCTTCGACATGCGGCGGCGGATGAGCGCGGAGGTCGTGCAGGAGATGGCGCGTTCGTTCCAGCGCGAGGAGGTGTGCATCACCCGGATCCGCGAGAACGTGAAGCTCGCGGAGAGCCCGGCGGAGGGACTCGACGTGTTCCGGCACGCGCCGGACAGCCGGGGCGCGCGCGACTACGAGGAACTGGCCGACGAGCTAGTGGGTGCCGGCTTTCTGCGGTGAGGGCGCGGCGGCGCTGATCATGCCGATCACGCTCTCGACATCCAGGGTGTCGTTGCGCCGCGCGACCGCCTGCTCGCGGCATTCGAGGATCTCGCAACGCTGGTACATCTGGCGCAGGCGGCGCTCGGCGTCGTCCTGCGTGCCGGCCATGATGTGGATGTTGTCGACGCGCTGGCCGTAGCGCGTCTTGATCGTGAACCCGTAGCGGATCATCGTTCCTCCTGCCCCCGGTCCGCGCCGCCTGTTCCGTCAGGAACTTGGCGGCGGTCCTTATCGTGTCGGTTCCGATCCTGCATGCAAATACCGTTCCCCATGGCGCAATCCCACCGATGACGACCGATGCATCGCCGGACCCGGTACCGGAAGACCATGAAGTGTATCGCGAAATTCGCGACGCGCTGGCCCGGATGGCGCTAGTGAGCACACACTCGCAGATTCGACTCATGCCACTCGCCGGCGGTGTGTCGTCGGACATCTGGCGCGTCGAGACCCCCACCGCGACGTTCTGCGTCAAGCGGGCGCTCGCCCGCCTCAAGGTCGCGGCGGACTGGCGCGCCCCGGTCTCCCGCAACCGCCACGAGGTCGCCTGGTTCCGCACGGTCGGCGCCATCGCGCCGGAAGCCGTGCCCGGGATCCTGGGCGACGACGAGCAGGCCGGCGCGTTCGCGATGACCTGGCTCGCGCCCGATCGCCACCCGGTCTGGAAGTCGCTGCTGCGCGACGGCTCTGCCGACGCCGCGACCGCGCGCGCGGTCGGTGACGTGCTCGGCCGCATCCACGCAACGACCGCGGACCGGCCCGACATCGCCGCCGCTTTCGCCACCGACCCCACGTTCCACGCGATCCGGCTCGAACCCTATCTGGAAGCGACCGGCCGCGCGCATCCCGACCTCGCCCCAAGATTCGCCTCGCTCGTCGCGACGACCGCGGCGACGCGCCGCGTGCTCGTGCACGGCGACTTCAGCCCGAAGAACATCCTGATCGGGCCGGACGGGCCCGTGATCCTCGACGCCGAGTGCGCGTGGTTCGGCGATCCGGCGTTCGACCTCGCGTTCGTGCTGAACCACCTGCTGCTCAAGGGCGCGTGGCGGCCGATGCACCGGGCGCGCTACCTCGAGTCGTTCGGCGCGCTCGTCGAGGGCTACCGGGCGCATGTCCGATGGGAGAGGTGGGCGGAGGTCGAGTCCCGGGCCTCCGCGCTGCTCCCCGCGCTCCTGCTCGCGCGCGTCGACGGCAAGTCGCCGGTCGAGTACCTGACCGACGAGGCCGTCCGGGAGCGCGTGCGGGCATTCGCGCGCGCCCGGCTCGCGCAGCCGGTGTCCGCGCTCTCCGGGATCGCGCATAATTGGCTCGGCGCCGACTGACCGCGCGCGGAGCGCCGCTTCATCGAGCGTGCGCGCCGCGCTCGCGCATCGCAGCCTGCCGAGGCACGAACGATCACCGATACCGTTCCCGAGTCCGGGTCGCGCATGGCGCAGCCTCCCCGTGGCGCCGGCGGAGCACGAACGGCCGACGCACCCCATCCGCTCAAACGCCAGGAAACTCCATGTCCGTCCGCATCGCCTCAGCGGAGTTCGCCGCCGCCACGATCGTCTCGTCGTTCCGGGCCGCCGAGCCGGGCGGCGAGCAAACCGCCGACTTCGCCCGCTTCGTGACATCGGAGACCGCGAAGTGGGGCAAGGTCGTGCGCGACAGCGGCGTCACGCTCGATTGATGCGCCGCTGCGGTCCGCGTCGCGGCGACCTGGCGCACCAGCCATGGGTGCGACATCGGTCGCGGCCCGCCGCGCGCGGGGCGTGTGGGACTCGCGCGGCCGGCCGACCGTGGAGGCCGAGGTCGAGCTCGCCGGCGGCGCGCGCGGGGCTGCGCGAGGGCGACGTGATCCGGGCGGTGGCCGGCCACGCGGGGAACACCTGGACCGGCGTCGAGCAGCGGGTGGCGAAGGAGGACGCGACGCGGGTCCTCGACCTGGGCGTCCGCCGCGGCGACTCGCTGTTCACGGTCAGCACCGCTCCGTCCGAACGGCGCGCCTTTCTCGCCAGCCTCGACCGGCCGCATCCGCCGGTGGTCGGCGACCTGAGCACCGGTCAGCCCGCCTACCTCGCCGGCCTAAAGGAAGGCGATCGCATCCTCGCGCTCGACGGCCAGGCCGTGCGCCAGTTCGGGGACATCCGCCGGCTCCTCGCCGGCAAGGCGGGCCACCCGGTGGTCGTGCGCGTGCGCCGCGGCGACGCCGACTTCGACGTCCCGCTGCGGCCGGCGCAGTTTCCGGGCGACACCTCGGGGCAGGGCTTCATCGGCATCGAGGAAGTGGGTCCGACGGGGCCGCGAAGCGAGCGACTGCGCTACCCGCTCGGGGAGTCGGTGACGCTGGCGTTCCAGCAGACGCTGACCGGAACCGTGCAGGTCTACGACGGCCTGTGGACGACGATCACCCGCTTCTGGCAGGTGCGCGAGCAGATGGGCGGGCCGATCTTCATCGCGCAGATGGCGAGCGAGGCCGCGCGCAAGGGCTTCGAGTACTGGCTCAACCTGATGGCCATGATCAGCCTGGCCGTCATGGCCTTCAACCTGCTGCCGATCCCGCTCCGCGACGGCGGACACATCTTCCTGGCGCTGCTGCAGGCGGTGCGGCGCCGCGCGATGTCGGCGCGCGGCTACCTGCGCTTCATGCGCGTCGGCCTGATCTTCGTGGGGTTGCTGTTCGTCTTCATCGTCGCGCAGGACGTCATGCGGCCATTGCGCCGCATGCAG